>CAVECU010000143.1:0-4019 GCA_963614015.1 uncultured Eubacteriales bacterium | reverse complement strand
CTACCAGACGGACTTGGGAAGCCTTGATCTCATCATTGATGTTCAAGTCATTCTCATCCTTGCGTCTTGCTGACGGATAGCGGCTGTCACGCGCTCCCGCCGGTCTCGGTCCGCCAGGTCTGGGAGCTCCCGCCGGTCTGCTGCCCGATGGCCTGGAGCCACCGAAGTGAGGTTTAAAAGGCATTGCGATAGATTAATCCTTCTAATAAATATTGTATCATCAAAAACTTGCAGAGTTCGAAGCCACCGCCTCACTGAACTTTGCAATGAATTCTTCAACTGTCATAGAGCCCTTGTCGGCCCCCTCGTAGCGGACGGAAACCTTGCCTTCAGCCACTTCCTTCTCTCCCACAATGACAAGTACAGGCACCCTGAGAAGAGATATCTCCCTGATTCTCTTGCCAAGTGTCTCGTTACGGTCGTCCACAGAGGTGCGAATATCGGACTTTTTCATCAATTCGCAAACTTTTTTTGCATAGTCTGCGTATTTTTCGCTGACTGGCAGGACTTTGACCTGATCAGGAGCAAGCCAAAGCGGCAAGTGTCCGGCCGTATGCTCAAGGAGCACTGCGGTGAATCTCTCGATTGAGCCGAACGGCGCGCGATGGATCATCACCGGACGCTTCTTGGAGCCGTCCTTGTCGGTGTATTCCAGCTGGAAACGCTCCGGAAGGTTGTAATCGACCTGCACCGTGCCGAGCTGCCACTTGCGGCCGAGGGCGTCCTTGACCATAAAGTCGAGTTTCGGACCGTAGAACGCGGCCTCGCCATATTCCACAACGGTCTTGAGCCCTTTCTCCGCAGCGGCTTCGATAATCCCCTGCTCAGCCCTGTCCCAGTTCTCGTCCGAGCCGATGTATTTCTCCTTGTGGTCAGGGTCACGGAGAGACACCTGCGCGGTGAAGTTACGGAAGTTGAATGTGCCGAACACATATAATATAAGGTCTATGACCTTCTCGAACTCTTCCTTCAGCTGATCCGGACGGACAAAAAGATGGGCGTCGTCCTGGGTGAAGCAACGCACTCTTGTAAGTCCGTGAAGCTCACCGCTCTGCTCATAGCGATAGACCGTACCGAACTCCGCAAAACGGAGCGGAAGATCCCTGTATGAACGCGGCGCCGAGCGGTAGATCTCGCAGTGGTGCGGACAGTTCATAGGCTTGAGCATATACTCTTCACCCTCCTGAGGAGTATGGATAGGCTGGAACGAATCCTTGCCGTATTTCGCATAGTGGCCGGATGTCACATACAGCTGCTTGCCGCCGATATGAGGTGTCACCACCGGAAGATAGCCGTACTCGTCGAGCTTGCGGCGGAGGAAATTCTCAAGCTGCTGTCTCATCACGGCACCTCTCGGAAGCCACAGCGGCAGGCCGAGGCCTACGCGGGACGAGAATGTGAAGAGCTCCATCTCCTTGCCGAGCTTCCTGTGGTCTCTCTTCTTGGCCTCTTCGATAAGCACGATGTATTCGTCCAGAAGGGATTTCTTCGGGAATGTGATGCCGTAGATTCTGGTGAGCTGCTGACGCTTCTCGTCGCCTCTCCAGTAGGCTCCGGCGATGGCCGTAAGCTTCACCGCCTTGATCATCTCCGTGTTGCGGAGGTGAGGTCCGCGGCAGAGGTCCGTGAACGAACCGCTCTGATAGAATGTAATCTTGCCGTCCTCGAGCTCCTCTATGAGCTCAACCTTGTATATTTCGCCTTTCGCCTTGAAATGTTCGAGAGCTTCGGCCTTGGAAACGTTTGTGCATACGAAAGCCTCCCCCGTGCGCGCCAGCTCGAGCATTTTCTTCTCTATGGCAGGAAGATCCGCATCGCTCAGCACCTTGTCTCCCAGATCCACGTCATAGTAGAATCCGCTTTCGATCGCAGGTCCGATGCCGAACTTCACGCCCGGATACAGGGACTCGAGCGCCTGTGCCATAAGGTGTGCGGAAGAATGCCAGAACACATGCTTGCCGTCTTCATCCTCCCACTTGAGGAGCTTGACAGTCCCGTTCTCCTCGATCGGAGTGTCCAGTCCGAGGATCGTGCCCTTGCCTGCGGAGGTATCTCCTTCCGCCTTGAATGATACAGCCAAAACTTCAGCCGCCAACCTCGGGCTGATGCTTTCCGCAATCTGATAACCGGTAACTCCCTTCTCAAAAGGCTTCACGCTACCGTCAGGAAATGTGATGTCGATCATAACAAAATAATAAATAACGCAATAATTGAATTGGACTAACCAGTATTTACAAACCAAGTACTTGAACTTGGTTAGCCATATTATTAGCCAAGGCTGCAAAGATAAGATTTTTTGCGTACATTTGCACGAATGCGGGCCGTATTTGACAGACGCCGGACGGGCCGGAAAAGATTTGACTGAAGATGATCGACAAGGGGACAATATGGAGCGAAGCCGCCAAGGCGGGACTCCTGCTCGGGGTTTTCACGGGTGCATTCATTTTTCTCAACATGCTCACCGCCTCGCTTGCGGGAGCATCTGCCGGAGCGAGATTCGCGGGCGTCGTCCTGAGCACCGGTCTCTGGCTTGTCAAGTTCATCGGCTGCCTGTGGCTCCTGCGGTTCTTCATGATCCGATTCGCAGCCGGATTCCCGGAAGTGACGTGCAGAGATTCATTCCGATTCGGGGTCATCGTGGCATTGACATCGGCGCTGATCACGGCGGGAGCGAGCCTGCTGAACATCAGCCTCTCGCAAGAGACCTACCGGGAGACCGTAAGCACCGTGATGCAGAGCTATCTCGGAGCGTCAGGCATCACCGACAGCGACAGAGTGGCCATCGAGCATATGATGGGCAACCTGCCGATGATCACATTTTTCGCGACTCTCGCATATTGCTTCATCTTCGGAGCCGTGGCATCGCGGATCTTCTCCCGTTCGATTCCGCCGGAGGACATCTTCAAAGACACATCAGAGGGCACCGGCAGCCATCCGGAAGACGAATAGAAAGCCGGCCCTGACAGTTTCGACACATTAAATATTAGACACTTAACACTTATTCCGCAATGGACCGTCCTATAGATATCTCAATCATTGTCCCGCTCCTCGACGAGAAGGAGTCTCTCCCGGAGCTCGTATCCAGAATAAGAGGGGTCATGACCGCAAATGACTGGAAATATGAGATAATAATGGTGGATGACGGCAGCAGGGACGGCTCCTGGGACACAATCCGGGAGCTTGCCGCCGCGGACTCCTGCATCCGGGGCATCAGGTTCCGGAGAAACTACGGGAAGTCGGCCGCTCTGTTCCACGGATTCAAGGCTGCGGAAGGCGGGGTCGTGGTGACAATGGATGCGGACTTGCAGGATTCGCCGGAAGAGATCCCGGAGATGTACAGAATGATAACGGAGGAGGGCTGGGACGTGGTGTCCGGGTGGAAGCAGCACCGGCAGGACAACAAGCTCACGAAGAATCTGCCTTCCAAGCTGTACAACGCCACCGCAAGATGGATCACGGGCCTGCACCTGCATGATATGAACTGCGGACTGAAGGCCTACCGGAGCGAAGTTGTCAAGAATATCGAAGTCTATGGCGAGATGCACCGGTACATCCCGTATCTCGCGCAGAATGCCGGATTCGACAGGATCACCGAGAAGCCGGTGCATCACGAGAAGCGCAAGTTCGGCAAAAGCAAGTTCGGCATAGAGCGGTTCGTGAACGGATTCCTGGATCTGCTGTCGCTGTGGTTTCTGAGTACGTTCGGCAAGAAGCCGATGCATTTCTTCGGATTCACGGGGATACTTATGTTCCTCGCGGGCTTCATCATCGCCATCATCCTGATAGCGGCCAAGCTGGTCCATCAGACAAGCGGCGTACATTTCCGGCCTGTGACCGACCAGCCGCTGTTCTACCTCGCGCTCCTGTCCGTGATCCTCGGGGTGATGCTTTTCCTCGCCGGCTTCATCTGCGAGATGATCTCGCGTTCTTCCGCCGACCGCAATCACTACAACATCCGCGAAGAATTATAAATTAGCTGCGGGGGTTGATACAGGGCTCCCACGAAATAAGGGTTGCCT
>CAVECU010000142.1:0-4041 GCA_963614015.1 uncultured Eubacteriales bacterium | reverse complement strand
AAGCGATGCAGCATAATGCGAAACACGTGAAAACCGATGTGATTATCACGAACAGCCACGTGCCTATGGGCAGATGCATCTTGGACCCGGCGTCAGTCATTTTCAAAACAGTATCCGTATCCGTGTCTTGTCACGATGCAGTGACCGAACCTTCCGAGTTTACGGCGCAGCCGTGTTATGTTCACATCCACGGTGCGTCCGAGCACCACCACGCCATCCGGCCAGATTCTGTCAAGTATGTCTTCTCTGGTATATACCGCAGAAGGATGGCTTACGAGCAGGTTGAGAATCTCCAGCTCTGTGCGGGTCAGATCCGCCGGCACTCCGTCCACGGTGCAGAGCTTCTTGTCCATATCCACATGCAGCCCGTCAGGGGCGGGCGCCGCATTTTCCCCTTCCGGAGCTTTTGCCGGGAGGCTTCTTCTCAGCACGGCCTGTACTCTGGAGAGAACTTCCCTGACAGAGAACGGCTTGGATATATAGTCGTCCGCACCGATGTCAAATCCTCTCACGATGTCTTCTTCCGAGTCCTTGGCCGTGAGGAAGATGATGGGGATCGAGGCGGTCTCCCTGCTTCCGCGCAGAAGCTCTGCCAGCCGGAAGCCGGACATCCCGTCCATCATCACGTCGAGAAGGATCAGGCTCACCCCTGACAGGCCTCCGAGCAGGGCTTCTTCCGCCGAATGTGCGGTGAGAGTCCGGTATCCGGCCTTGTCGAGATTGAACTTCAGTATCCCGCAGAGGTCGTCCTCGTCATCGATGACAAGAACCGTTATTTTCTCCTGGTCTTCAGGCATTTTCTTGAGAAGTGTCACTGTATATCATGAGCAGGCGGTCTCCCTCCTTGAGCGTGACAGTCCCGTCGGGAACGATGAACCTGTCATCACGCCTTATGATGACGACTCTGGCTCCGTCAGGCAGATTGATCTCCTTCAGAGTGTCGCCTCCTGTGAGGTCGCTTCCGGAGATGGTGTAGTCCTGGAGCTTGCCGGCCTCTTCCGGAATCTCGATACCGAATGTGTCAGGAGTCTTCTCCAGCGGAAGATCGAGGTGAAGCCATTTGGCGACGCGCGGGATGGACATTCCCTGGAATATGAGGGACAGGAGGGTGATGAAGAATACTATGTTGAATATCTGTTCGGATCCGGGGATGCCGGCGACTATCGGATAAGTGGCGAAGATTATCGGCACTGCGCCTTTGAGTCCCACCCAGGATGCGAATACCTTGGCCTTGAACGAAATCTTGCGGAACGGGGCGAGGCAGACAAATACGGTGAGCGGTCTCGCTACGAATATCAGGAACAGTCCTATCAGAAGAGCGATCGGAGCCACGTGCATCATTTCCTTAGGGCTTACCAGAAGTCCGAGAGTGAGGAACATCCCGATCTGCATTATCCAGGTCATTCCGTCCATGAACGAGAGGATTTCCTTCCTGCTGTTCATCGGCTTGTTTCCGATGATGAATCCGGCGATATAGACCGCCAGATATCCGTTGCCGTGGACGAGCTGGGTCAGTGAAAATGTGAATATGCTGATGGTGAGGAGCAGAATGGCATAGAGAGGGGTGCTGTTCAGCTTGATCCTCTTGAGAATCCACACTGATGCGAATCCGAGCCCGATGCCTGCGAGAGTGCCTATGCTCATCTGCAGAAACAGAGTCCACAGCGAACCGAAAATGAGATCGGTGTAGTTGATCCCCGCGATGCGTGCCGCAGGATCGAACAGCATCTGCGCCACCTGAATGAGGACGATTGTAAGCACGTATGCCATCGGGTCGTTACTTCCGGACTCGAGCTCCAGCATCGGCCTCATATTTTCCTTCAGCCGCATCTTGCTGTTTTTCAGTATGCTGAACACCGAGGCGGAGTCAGTTGACGACATCACCGCCGCAAGCAGGAAGCACATCACGATGGACAGCGAAAGGCCGATGTTCTCTATCCTTGAGAGGAAATATATGAATGCGCCCGTGAAGATGACTGTCAGCAGCACTCCCGCCGTGGACAGGATCACGCCCGGCGCCAGGACGGGGCGTATTTCTTTCAGCTTGGTCTCAAGACCGCCGGTGAACAGTATGACGCACAGTGCGATGATGCTGAGGAACTGGGCCTGGGAATAGTCGCTGTATTCGAGTCCGAGCCCGTCATTTCCGAAGAACATCCCTACAAGCAGGAAGATGAGGAGAGAAGGAGCTCCGAACTTGTTTCCTGTCTTGGATACCACGATGGCGGTGAATACAAGGACAGAAACTATCAGAAAAATGTTTTCGGAGGTGAATTGGATTGCAGTTCCCATTGTCTGTTCGTATTACTTGTCTCGTTTATATTTATTGTTTCATTTCGATGTTTTCCGTCGGACAGCTGCGGCACCATTTCACGAGCCCGCATTCTCCGCATTTTGGATTCCTCGCAGTGCAGACGTATCGTCCCTGCAGGATAAGCCAATGATGTGCGACGGCTCTCTTGTCCTCCGGGATGTTCGCTTCGAGCTCCCTTCCTACAGCTTCCGGAGTGCGCGCATCCGACAGACCGATCCTGCGTGCCACTCTGAACACGTGAGTGTCCACGGCTATCACAGGCTTGTCATATACTATGGATGCGACGACGTTGGCCGTCTTGCGCCCGACTCCCGGAAGGCTCATCAGACTGTCAATGTCCGACGGAATCTCCCCGCCGAAGACGCTTGTCACTTTCTGTGCCATTCCGATGATATGCCGGGTCTTGCTGCCGGGATAGGAGATGCTCCTGAGGTACGGGAACACGTCATCGTAGTCGGCTGCGGCAAGTGACGCTGCGTCCGGATATGCCGCAAACAGCTCCGGAGTGACCATGTTGACCCGCCTGTCCGTGCACTGGGCCGAGAGTATGACGGCAATGAGCAGGTGGAAAGGGGAGTCGTACCGCAGCTCCGTATCGGCCTCCGGCATATTCTCCGTGAACCAGCCTGTTACGCCGGCATATCTTTCCTCTCTGGTCATGACCCTTATCTGTGACTTATCTTATTTCAGAGCATCCTTCATTCTTGCAGAGCATGATGCGTCCGGGATATTTCTCGAATATGCTCCTGTTGTGGGTGACCATGACAATGGCCGTGCCGTTTTCCCGGTTTATGCCGGACAGCAGCTTCATTATCGTGTCGGCCGTCTCGTTGTCGAGATTGCCTGTCGGCTCGTCGGCGATGATGACACCCGGTCTGTTGAGAAGCGATCTAGCGATGGCAATGCGCTGCTGTTCTCCGCCGGCATCTTGTGTGCCTTGTGCGTCATCCCCACGTCTTCGAGAACCTCGCGGATACGTTTTCCTATGGCTTCGCCGTCTTTCCAGCCGGTAGCCTTGAGTACGAATTCCAGATTGGCTTCCACTGTCCTGTCCATGAGGAGCTGAAAATCCTGGAAGACGACTCCGACCTTGCGCCTGAGATAGGGGATGTCCTTCTCTCTTATGTGTGACAGGTCATACCCGCATACCGTGCCCGAGCCTTTCCGCAAAGGATTCTCGGCGATCATGGTCCTGATGACGGAGGTTTTTCCGGTGCCCACTTTGCCTACTATATACACAAAGTCTCCGGGATATACGTCCATCGTAAGGCCGTATATCACAGTGGTCTCGCCGTTCATTATGTCAGCGTCACGGAACGAGATCACGGGCTCGTGCCGCGGCGTCGTGCCTTGACAGACGTCCGTCATGTCACAGGTTCCGGCTATGTCGTTTTCTCCCATAAGAAGCGGTTGATTTTCAGAAGCTGTTGATTAGAAGCTGTTTTGAAAGGCCGAGATATTTCAAGATGCCCGCCGCGGCAGTCCCGGCCGAAGCCACCGCCTCCACTACGGTCGCAGGCCCCGACAGGAAGTCTCCTGCGATGAATGTGCCGGGAATGCTTGTCTGCTGCATTTCATCTGTTTCCGGCCACCCATACTTGTTCATGACCGGCATATCCTCTCCGAAAATGCTGAAATCCACATTGGCGCTTATGGCCACAAGCATCGAGTCGAAACTTACCTTGTGGTCAGTCCCGTCGATCATCTTCGTGGCGATTCTGCCGTCC
>CAVECU010000141.1:0-4058 GCA_963614015.1 uncultured Eubacteriales bacterium | reverse complement strand
GGGTTACAACACACCATATTACCTACCTGCGCCGGATGAGGGAAGCGGAGATGACAGCGCCGCCATGATCGATATGAAAAATCTGGATGAGAAGTTCGCGGATGCGGCCAGAATGGTTGTCACCACGCAGAAAGGTTCGACGTCGGATCTCCAGAGAAGGCTCGGAATGGGATATGCCAAGGCCGGAAGAGTGATGGATCAGCTCGAAGCGGCCGGCATCGTGGGTCCGCAGGAGGGCTCCAGGCCGAGACAGGTGCTCGTGGCCGACTTGAACGAGCTTGACGCCATTCTCAAGGCGTATATGTCGGGAGGCTCTTCAGATGTATAAGGTATTGAATCATAGGTTTGCCGCCATCCTTGTGACGGCATTTGCGGTCTCCTTGCTCCTGTCTGCCGGAGCTCGGGCGCAGAACGTGCTGGACAGGTTCACTTCGGCGATGAAAGACCATTGCGTGACATTCTCCTACACATACGGCGAGAGTTCCGATGTGAAGGTGCAGGCGTCGGGCACGGTCCGGGTGCAGGGAGATGCCTACATCGTGAAAGGCGGCGGACTTGAGATCTGCTGCGATACCAAGGCGCGCTGGACTGCGGACGAAAAGGGAAAGGAACTGGTGATTGAGAACTGCGATGCCGGCGGCTCCTCCAGGGACAACCCTGCGCTTCTTGCCGGCTCTCTCGGCGAATATTTCCGGACGGTGTCTTCTTCATCCTCAGCCCCGGATGGAAAGAAAATCGTCAAAGTGGTGCTTCGTCCGGAGGTCGAAATACTTGACATCGACCTGCTTACGGTATATTTTGATGAAAGGGGATTCAAAGCGCCTGACGGCAAGACCTTCCCGACAATAGACAAGGCCGCCTTGAAGCTCAAATCCGGCGTGGAAGTGACATTCGCCATACATTCGATGGCTTTCGGCAAGATGGTGCCGCTGTCCGACTTCGTTTTCGACTCCGCCCGTACCGACTCTTCCTGGATTGTCACCGACTTGAGGTGACAGTCATTCCTTTTCCGCAAGTGCGAATCCTTCCGACGCCCATTCGTGCATGACGCCGTCATCATCGCAATATATCAGGTAGCCGGAAATGTCACCCCTCCTGCTCTCTATGAACTCCTTCGCGGCATCCAGCCCTATCACCATGCAGTAGGTCGCATAAGCGTCGGCATCGGTGGCATTGGATGCCACGATGGTGGCGCTCAAGAGATTGTGCTGTACGGGGTATCCCGTCCTCGGGTCTATCGTGTGGGCGTATTTCTTCCCGTCGCGGATGTAGAATTTGCGGTAATTGCCCGATGTGACTATTCCGCACGGGCCTCCGCCGGACTGCCAGATCCCGTCCAGATCCATGCCCGGAGCATTGTTGCCGTCCACAGGCCTGTCCACCCCGACACGCCACGGCTTTCCCTGCGGATTGACTCCGTCGCAATAGATCTCGCCTATGTCCACAAGCATGTCCTTCACTCCGAGACGGTACAGATATGCCGCCACAATGTCGCAGCTGTAGCCCTGGGCGATGGCGTTGAAGTTGAGCTTCGGGGGGATGGAATCTCCGTCCGTCCGGGCCTCCTCCGACAGGAGATCGCGGCTGCGGACCGTATTGTCCGGTGCGGCTGCGGAGAGGAAATCTCTCCCGAGGCGGCTCATTCCGCAGGAGCCTTTTGTCTTCAGGACTGCGGCGTCGTCCGGCAGAGAGTCTCCCGTGAATCCGAATCCCCATAAGTCGAACAGCGGTCCCGATGCCACGTCCAGAGCTCCTCCCGTCTCCTCGTAATAGGCGTATGCTCTCGAATAGATGTCCGCGAACATGCAGCCGGGGGCCGCCGGAATGGGCTTGCCGGCATTGAATCTGCTCAGGAGCGAACCTTTGTTGTATCCGGACAGCGTGGTGTCGATGTCGTAGAGAATCGAATCGATGTCATGCTTGAGCTCCTCAGGGCCGATGCGGACCATTCCTCCGGCAGTGCGGAGATTGAGCTTGACTGAATATGTTCCGCCCTGGGCGTGTCCCCGGATGACGATGTATCTGTCTCTGCTGCCGCATCCTGTGAGTATCAGCATCGAAGCCAATGCGGCTAAGGGTAGTGTGAAAATGCGCATATCTGTCGTCTTTGCCCCGATTCGGCAAAGTATTTGTACAAAAGTACGCGATTTTGCGGAAAAATAACGATATTCGCACCTTGTTTCAAAACAGCTTCTACTTACTTTAGAATGACGATGAAATACTATAAGACTGCGCTGCAGTTGGCTGCGATTGCGATTTTGGCTGTGGCTACCGGTTGTAAGAAAGATGATGACGACGAGTCCACTTCCAAGTATATGAGCGGGACATTGGCATTCGCCGTCCCGTCTTATGTCCTGCCGGGTGACGTGCTCACTCCCGTGCCGGGAGGCGTCACTGCAGGCGGATGCGACATAGGATATTACTGGACGGTGTCTCCGGTCAAGACGACCAAGGATACGACCCGATATATCGGTGATGACGCCGCCGTCACCGGGGCATTGAAGTTTACGGTGCCGGACACTCTCTGCGCATTGACATTCGCCTGTACGGCATTCGCCGAGACGGGATATTATACCAGCACGGCATATCAGTACAGTACCATCGTAAGTCCCGAGTTCGGCAGGACGCTCACGAATGACGATGTGACCGGCTCGCTCGCTCACGTGACGGATGCCAGGGACGGTAAAGTGTACTATTACAGGACAATCGGAAGCCTGGACTGGTTCGTGCGCAATGTCTCTTACTTGGGGAGCGGGATTTCCTATTGCGACGCCCCTGCGCTGGATGACATCTACGGCCGTTATTATTCCTGGGAGGAAGCCCGGTCGGCATGTCCGGAAGGCTGGCGGGTGCCGTCGGAGGAAGACTGGTATTCTCTTGCCAAAGCCGCCGGCTTCAAGGGAGAGTCGGCCTCTTCCCTGTATGAGGGGATAGCCGGCAATCTGATGGTGGACGCCAAGTTCAACGGCGAGAAGATGTGGGAATACTGGCCTGCCGTCAAGATCACCAATTCCACCGGATTCTGCGCATTGCCTACCGGATATGCGATGTCCGGCTCCACGGGCAACGACTTCTACGGCAATCTGGAATATGCCGTGTATTGGACTTCTGACGAGTTCACCCCGGACGGCGATGATGAGGCTCAGGGCATCTTCGAGATGATGTATGTGGAGACGCCCGATGTCCAGTCCGGAAGCGCGCACAAGACCGGTTTCTCCGCCCCTGTCCGCTGCGTGAGAGATTGCAAATAGTCAATCATCTGCGGGGCTACATCCCGCTGATGACTTCCATTACGAATATCAGTGAGGAGGCGGCCATATCTGTGACCGTCACGAGGAAATCCGGACAGATGCCTGCTCCGGAGAGCAGTGTCGTGGCCGTGGCCGATATCATCACGGCTTCCGTGACGGGAATCGCGAGGATGTTGGTCAATATGAAGTAGATCGGAAACGACTTGAAATAGAGCCACACTATCGGCCCTGTGAATATCTGGCAGGATATGGTCAGCGCTGCGGCGTTCCAGATCTTCTCCGGGAGATTCCATCCGTCTCCGCCGGACGGGAACCAGCGCTTAAGATGCGGGAACAATATGAAGATGCCCGCCATTGCCAGATATGAGAGTTGGAATCCTACGGACATCAGCACGTCCGGTCTGACGGCCGTCTGGAGGAGAAGCGCCGTGCAGAACACTCTCAGCGGCGGAATTTTCCTGTGTAGCAGTTTTGCGCTCTCGTTCAGAAGGATGAACAGGAACGCTCTCACGAGAGATGCGGCGGCCCCCGTGGCTATGGTGTAATAGCCGGACAGGAGTATGATGACGATGCTTCTCACTTTCCTTGCGGCGGGGGAGTAGCCCATCACTGATGTCACCCACAGGAGAAGCATGTAGATAATCCCGAGATGCAGGCCGGAAAGTGCCAGGATATGCGCCGCGCCGCTGTCTCTGAACGCCGAAATGATGCGTCTGTCCAAACCGGACTTGTCCCCGGTGAGCAGCGCTTTTATCAGAGGACCGGTGTCTTCAGATGCGAAAGGGATGCTGTCGATGGTCCCACGGG
>CAVECU010000140.1:2541-4072 GCA_963614015.1 uncultured Eubacteriales bacterium | reverse complement strand
AAGAACAATGGCTATCTTACGGTCAAAAGATATTGCAGCATCACCAGACTGGGCAAGCAGTTTGCGCAGGCGGAGCTCGACTCGTTCGCTCTGGACAGGAAAGATCCGATTGTCCGTACGGTAAACGGCAAGAAAGTGGTATATACATTGCCTAATGAATGACAAAAACATAGTAAGACTGCTCGACTGGAATTTCCAGGCCGGTTTCCGGGCGCTTGTGGACAAATACAAGGAACCTGTCTACTGGCACATCCGCAGGATCACCGTGAACAGCGAGGATGCCAAGGACGCCACGCAGGAGACATTCATCAGAGTTTTCCGCTCATACGGCCAATATGACCGGAGCCGTTCGCTGACAGTGTGGCTGTACAGGATAGCGACCAACGAAGCTCTCCGCATCGTGGGGAAGCGGCATCCTTCGGTCAGCATAGAGAACAATGCGGAAGCCCTGTCCCTGCTTGCGGACGAGCATGTCGATTTCGGGGACGTTGAGGCGGTGAATCTCCAGAAGGCGATCCTGTCACTTCCCGGAAAGCAGCGCCTCACGTTCAATCTGAGATATTACAATGAACTTGATTTCAGTGAAATAGCGGAAATAACGGATACCTCTCCGGCCGGAGCCAAGGCCAACTGGCACAATGCCAAAGTGAAAATCAGCAACTATCTGAAAGAACATTATGATGAATAAAGAAACGTATGTCACGGGTGTCGGCAAGCGGATGCCGTACAAGATAGAGGACGGTCTGTTTGATGACATCGAGAAGAACGTCCTGATGCGGACCGGGTGTGAGAAGAAGCCTGTCCGCAGGATCGGAATCATCGCGACGGTCTGCGCCGCAGCCGCATCATTGGCTCTTTTCGTGATGCTGACATATCACAGGCAGACTGCCATGCCGGATACCCTCGCCGAGGTGCAGAGGGCGTTCGCCGGACTGGATGATGACGATCGGGCATTTCTTTCCGATGTATATGATGAAGACACTTTTATAAATGTAAATTATTGATATGAAACAGAATATGAAAACAATGATACTGGCGGCCGCAGCCTGCCTCGTATCGATATCTCTGTCCGCACAGGACAGCACCAGACGCAGTTCAAGAGAAGACCTTGCCGTAAGGCAGGCGGAGCACATTTCCATCGCTCTGGCTCTCGGGGATGATGTAAGCGACAAGTTCAAGAAGACATATTGCGATTTCCAGAAGGAACTGTGGGCGCTGGGCCCGAGCCTTGGGAAACAGAATCCGGACAGCTCAAGCGAGGATGAAATGAAGCGGCGCTTCGAAAGGAGCCAGAAGATTCTGGACCTGCGCAAGAAGTATTATGAAATCTACAGTACATTCCTGACACAGAAGCAGATAGCCAGAGTGTATGAAATTGAGCGAGATATGATGCGCAGGCTGTCAGCTTCGGGCAAGGCCGGGAATCAGGCCGGCGGCATCGGCGGGGGACGTGGTGGAAACGGTCGCGGCAGCGGCTATCACAAGGGCGGCAGCCGCTCCGGTGGCAAGGGCTACAGCAAATAGGGGAAGT
>CAVECU010000140.1:0-2531 GCA_963614015.1 uncultured Eubacteriales bacterium | reverse complement strand
GAGAAGTCGTTCGGATTTGCGATGAATGAAAGTTGGACAAATTCTGAATAACGGGAGGAAAGATCATGAAAAATGGAATATCAGGAATGTGTTTCCTGTCAATGCTTATGATGCCGATGATGTCAATGATGTCATCTTGTGAAAAATCCGCTGCGGAGCGGGAAGATGATCCAGACTGCGAATATGGAGTTCCGGCGGTAACTGTATCGGCGGAGCAGAAGGCCGGCGGCGGTGGCTATGATGCGGAGGGGATAGTTGTGTCCAACTGTCCGGAACTGAGTGACGTGAGCGGCGTGCGCTGCGGTCTGAAACTGAATTTCGGTCTTTCGGGAGTGGACAAGATCGAGCTGGAGAGCGTTGACGGATATGCATTGTCCGGTACGGCGGGCATCACGGTGAATGGGTCGGGGGAAGTTGCTTTCGGGGACGTGACGAATCCCAATTCGATTCTGGTGTTCACGTCTTCCGATGCGGAGGGATTCACTCCGGGGGCGGACTACTTCATATTCACCCTGCCTTGCGACCTGTATGGCGGCTATCGTCTGTCAATCTATCGCAACGGGCTGGTGGCTGATTATTTCGGAGTGCATCAGACAGTGGAGGCGGGGGAGTTCATCACTCCTTCCGATCTGGTGGAGAGCGAACTGGAGTTCGATGATCCCGATGCTCCGCTTGTCGAGGAAGAACGGCCGGAGCTGGATGCGGTCACTACGGATCTTCTCCGCAGGTACAGGATGGATAAGACTGAGGAAAACAAGCAGGCCCTGCTGACGCAGATGGGCATACGCTATGACAAGGTCGTGGCGAGGAAGAAGGCCAAGCTGCGCGAGCTTGAGCGTGAAGCCTTGACTCAGAGCGTGGTGCAGGAGATGCAGGATATTGTGGACGAGATGGTGGAGAACAGGGACATAAGGCTTGAACAGCAGTTCCTTCGGCTTGTTGATCCGAGGGAGGATGACAATCCCGATGACAACTGGATGGTGTTGCGCGGAGCTTCCGCTCCGGACGCCTATATAGGCTATGCTCCGGTGACAAATGCGGAATATGCGGCGTTCAAGGAGGGGTTCTCCTATCCCGACGGTCAGGAAAACTATCCGGTGGTGAATGTCTCGGTCGAGGACGCCAATGCGTATTGCAACGCTCTGACAGAGAAAGATAACGCTCATATCTACCGTCTGCCAACTGACGAGGAATGGATCCTCGGAGCCGGACATATGCCGAAGGATGTCACGATGAATGCGGGACATGTGGAGGACGGACTCACGGCAGTGGATGCCTACAGCAAGACGACGGGGGCCTGCGGTGGAATCGACTTCTGGGGCAACTGCTGGGAGTGGACATCGTCCGCTGATGCGGCCGGCAAAAACATCATCAAGGGCGGCAGCTGGGATTCTGACAGGGACGATTGCAGAAGCGAGAAGTCGGATGTCTCCAGGGACGGCGCGCATGGATATGCCAATGTCGGATTCCGTGTCGTCCGTACCGGGTCTTAATATGAAACTGTCTGATATTCCACCCGATTAACACATTCCGCTGAAGCCGCACCGGATAGGTGCGAAGTACCCCTAGTAGGGGTCGCAGCTCATAAGCTGCGGGGGTTAGTATGAAACTGTCTGATATTCCACCCAGTGGAATATCAGACAGATGCGTCTCTTGAGGACGGACATGTTGAGACTTTCGACAGTGTCGGAAGCCTTGTTGGTCTTCATCGTTATTCCGGAAGTGAAAAGCACGGACGGGATGTTGTGTTCGACGAAAATTTTCTGGTCGCAGACCTTGTTGTAGAAGACATCGGTGAAGCTTTTGCTGCCGAAATAATCGAAACTAAGGTCCATATATGTCCCGAACTTGAGATTGCATATCCCGAGTATGTCGGAGAAAAACCTGCCGACTTTCTCCTTGCCCAGCATGACCAGAAAATCCTGTCTGCCGGACTTCATGAGACCTTCGACACCGCCTATCTGGTCGATATTCACCACCATCGAAATTTTTTCCGGTGTGATGGCTTTGCCGCTGACAGGATCGGTCAGAGCCCCTTCCGAAAGCATCTCCCACACGGCACGCGAGCCCCTCATGCTGCTGCTTTTGGCATCCAGAGCTATGAAAATGAAATTCTTGCTGTAGCTTTGGCCGATAAGCTTCATCCCCCGGAACATCTCGGCCAGACTTATCATCGCCACTACGCCTGAGGCGTTGCTGTCAGCTCCCGGATATAGCGTCCCGTCAAGCCTGCCGAGCCCGTCGTAGTGCGCACATACGATGACGTATGAGTCCCGCTGCGCCTTGCCGGAGCCGGGAAGCATCCCGATGACATTCCTTCCGACCGGATCTGAAAAGCTTCTGGACATGCTGCCGCCGAAAGGCACAAGCCCTATGCGGTTGAACCTCCGGATGATCCAGAATGCCGCTTCGGTCCCGCCCCGGGTCCCGGTGGCCCTTCCGTCGCATAGCGAATCCGAGAGAAACTCCAGCTGCCTGTGCAATTTTTCTTCCCAGATGAAATTGTGGGCCGGTACGGTCTTGTAGATATC
>CAVECU010000139.1:0-4123 GCA_963614015.1 uncultured Eubacteriales bacterium | reverse complement strand
GATGTGGTGCTGGACTGGAAAGAATGGGCGTTCCTCAACCTTTCCGCAAGAAATGACGTGTCATCGACGCTTCCGGTCAGCAACAGAAGCTTCTTCTATCCGGCCGTTTCCGGTTCGGTCATATTCAGCGAGGCTCTCGGCATCAAAAGCGATATTTTCGATTTCGGAAAAGTCAGGGCCAGCTGGGCGAAGGTCGGCAACGACGCCTCTCCATATTATGTGAACGGGACATATACGACAGGAGGTCCATATAGCGGACAAGGACTCATGGAGCTTCCTACCGTTTCATACGACCCGAATCTCAAGCCCGAGTTTACCAGAGAGGTGGAAGTCGGGGCGGAGCTCAAGTTCTTCAACTGAAGAATCGGATTTGACGGAACCTGGTACAACAGAGTGTCCGACAATCAGATCGGAGCGAAGGCATCAGCGCCTTCGACCGGATACAGCAGCTATGTCACGAACTTCGGCTCGATCCGCAACCGAGGATGGGAAATCGGTCTGGATCTCTATCCTGTCCTGACCCGCGACTTCAGCTGGAGCGTATATACCACATTCACGCAGAACAGGTCGAAAGTGCTCTCGCTTGCCGACGGCGTGGATAAGATGTATGTGGGAGGAGACTTCTCAAGCCCTAGACCTGCACTCATAGTAGGACAGCCTTACGGAGTGCTCGAAGGAGAGAAGATTGCTCGTGACGAGGAAGGAAATCCTCTTGTGGACCCGTCCACCGGCATGTATATAAATGACACGGAAGTGGGAATCATCGGAGACCCGAATCCGGACTACAAGATCGCGATGACCCATTCATTCTCGTTCCACGGATTCACGCTCAGCGCGATGGTGGATTTCCAGAAAGGCGGATGTGTTTACAGCACATATCTCACCGACCTCCTCGGACGAGGCGTTACCAAGGATACTGAAGACCGTCTCGGCGCGAGGATACTTCCGGGCGTGTATGGCAATGCAAGCACCCTCACACCGATTCTGGATGCGGACGGCAACAAGATCAAGAACACCACGACTCTCTCGGAATCAGACTTGTACTTCTCAAGCGGTACCTATTCGACATTCGCAATCAATTCCTGCGATGAAGTGGCTACGTATGATGCCACCGTCCTCAGGCTCAGAGAATTGTCACTTGCATACAAGTTCCCTTCAAATTGGCTGAAGAAGACCAAGATTTCCGGCGCGGAGATCTCCGTAGTAGGAAGAAACCTCTGGTTCTGGGCGCCGAATGTGCCTAAATACTCCAACTATGACCCTACGGCCAACTCATACGGAGAAACCAATGTCCAGGGTATCGACTATACGTCAGCACCTTCGACGAAGAGAATCGCATTCAATCTGAGGCTCACTTTCTAAAAAAGGATTATTGAAGTATGAAAAAGATATACAATATAATTGCGGCGGCTCTGACAATCCCTGTCCTGGGCGGATGCAATCTGGACATCAACGATGACCCGAATGCGGTCACAAAGCTCGACATCACGCAGTTGCTGACAGCTGCGGAGTATGAAGTCGGTGCGACTTTCTCGGAGGGCTACTATCTGAACGCCAACTTCTCGGCGTATGTCCACCACACGTACAGCAAGGAGATCGACAATTACTCCCTCGTATCGACATATTCGACGCTGACCAACACTTGGGCGCAGGCCTACAGATATGCGATCAAGAATTGCGATGCGCTGATAAGCAATGGCGAAGCCAACGGGGATGCTCTCTATGCCGGTGTCGGCCGGGTTCTGCGCGCCCATGTCTATATGGCTATGACGGATCTTTGGGGAGACATCCCGTACAGCGAAGCCAACGCGGTAGGAGTTGAGACCCCGAAGACCGACTCAAGCGAGTCAATCTACAACGACCTTCTGGCAAGTCTCAACAAGGCTATCGAGGACTTTGAAAATGAGGCTGCCGCCAATCCGGACAAACTTTCCTCAAACGACCTCTTCTACAAAGGTGATGTCGAGAAGTGGATCAAAGCAGCCAATACATTGAAACTCAAACTTCTCGTCCAGTCAAGGCTTGCCAAGGACAAGGTGACCGGATGGAAATCGGAGCTGTCAGAGCTCATCGCCGAGGACAACTTCATCGGTGACGGAGAGGATCTTCAGTTCCCTCACACGACAACCAAGACACCGATGGATGAGCGCAAGCCGGGCTTTGTCGATGAATACGAAGGCGGACAGAAGTCAGTTTTCATAAGCCCTTGGCTCTATGAGGCAATGTCCGGTAAGACGTATAATTTCAAGGACAATCCGCTCCACGGAATAAAAGACCCTAGGACCAACTATTATTGGTACAACCAGTGTACGGCGACCGGCGATGCCGCCAACAGGACAGACTATCGTGACGGTGCATTCATCTCCATCATTCTCGGAAGCAATTCCGGTCTTTCGTCCATGACTCAGGAATCTTCGATGACAACCGTGGGCATCTATCCTGTAGGCGGAAAATATGATGACGGAAAAGGAGGCAAAATCGGGGCGTCGTCAGGCAGCGGAGTGGCTCCGGACAAGATGCTTCAAGCCTATTCCGTACCGTTCCTGAAAGCGGAGCTCGTGCTTGCCGGAGAGATCTCCGGAAATGTGAGCGATCTGCTCAAGGCAGGAATCCTGGCGTCAATCTATCACGTCAACACGGTGACAAAAGGAGCGGATGCCTCCGCGCCGCTCATCAGCGATGCCGCCGCTTCGGATTTCGCATCGAAGGTAGTCGATAGACTGAACTCGGCCGCAAGCGATGATGAGAAACTCGAAATCGTCATGACCGAGAAGTGGATCGCAAACTTCTACAATCCGGTCGAGGCTTACAATGATATCAGGCGCACCGGCTACCCTGTCCTTTTCAAGGGTGATGAGAACAATATGGCCTGGACACCTTACAAGCAGACCGTTTCTGCAGAGGAAGGGCTCACATCCTACAATCTCGTGAAAATCCTCGATTATCCTCGAATAATGTGGTACCCGAACAACGAGATCACCACAAACCCGAATCTGACGAATAACGGGAGGATTGTCAGCGAAAAGACAGTTTTCTGGGATGTTAAATAAATTCAAAAAGTGAGATTATGAAAAGTTACAAGATAGTTTCAGCATTGCTTATATCTGCGGCACTGACAGGCTGCAGCCAGAAGCTGCCATATGACCTCGACGGGGTGGAGAAAGGCGTGGTGATCAACATCAGCAAGCCGCTCGGCTCAGCCGCCGCAATGCAGACGGACAAGAGCGATGTCTTCGACGTGGTCCTCAACATCCCGTCCCAGCAAGGCGACTGGTCAATGCTCGACAAGGCGTTCCTCACAGCTGTCTATACCCACAACGGCACGAAAACATCCGCAGACCTCGATGAAGCCGTGACTGACTTCCCGTGCACGCTCAAGGTGAAGATTTCCGATGTGTGCGCAAAGCTCGGATTGAGCGGAGACCTCTCCGTCGGTGACAGGATAGAGTTTACGCCAAGCTACACGCTCAAGAGCGGTACTACGGTCCGCGGTTGGTCCACACTTGTAGGGTTCAACAATACGGCATTTTCCGGATGGAAAATGGATGACGGTTCTTCTTATTCCTACCGCATAGCCTACACGGCGTTCGCACCGTTTGCAAAGGAGGACTTCATCGGAACGGGGACGCTCAATGACGGATATGGCACGCCTGTGACAATCACGGAAATCAGTGAGAAGCCTGCCGACAAGTGGATTCCGGACGGCGTTTCGGCTGACAAACTCATCGGACTGGAGCTCAATGGTGATATCTGGTTCGGCGGGGATCAGATAAAAGTCTGGATAAACACTCTTGACTACACGCTGATTGTTCCGGACCAGGTCATATGTCCAGGTTTCACTTATGGGTCCTACGGAACATATGACGGAGAACTCGAAGACGGAAGCGGGGAGATTGACACCCTGGGCAAAACGATAAGTTTCTATCTTTATTCGGTATGGGGTCCGTATTCATTCGGAGATGCGACTCTCACGATTTACGACATCCAATAGGAACTCGAATGAATGACGAGGAGACTTTCCGGTCCGTCTCCACGAATCATAGTGACGAGGGTGACTAAAAAGTCCGTCGGCGTGACTAACAAGTCCCGTAAGGGACCGCACCGGATAGGTGCGAAGTACCCC
>CAVECU010000138.1:0-4170 GCA_963614015.1 uncultured Eubacteriales bacterium | reverse complement strand
CAGAGCGATGGACGAGATGCCCGCAATAAGGCGTATTTTGTTCATAACTATTTGTCTATAAAAAATTGTATTATCCGATCCGGTTTCCTGCGCGAATTTGAAGACAAGCTCGGGTGCTGAAACGGCATTGGAGGACAAAGTTAGTCAAATTCTCCGCAACCGTCAAAAGCGATTTGCTCCTTAAAGACCGGGCAAGGCTTGGCGGCTACAGCTTCTTCAACTCGCAGTCGGCCTTGATCTTGTCGATGATGCGGCAGACTACCTTGAAGATACGGCTGTCGCGGGAATAATCCGCCGGAGCGATGAAATTGACGCGCCGCTGGCGCAGAAGCTTCTCTGCTCCGGCTTTCTTGTCGCCGTCTTCCGGCTTGTACACGGCGATCGAATGCCCTCCGAACATCCCCACAATCTTCATGCACGGGACGTCCGTCTCTCCGTCGCCCACATAAATCATCTGCGAGAAAGGAATGCGCTTCTTGTCCTCGGCGATGCTCTCGTTGACCTTGGCGGCATCTCTGGCGCTGAAGATGCCCTTGTTGATCTTGAAGATGAACTGGGTCTTGGCGGTGTAGTCCACGGCGATACCAGGCCATTCGGCTTCGCCGTTTGCGTCATAGATGAACGAACTGGCGAAAATGTGCTTGAATTCGCCCGCAATCGGACTGCCCTCGATGATCTCCTTGAGCCCGGAAGAATTGATATAGTGCTCGACCCGGACCCCCTTGCTCCTGCCGTAGTCGCCGACCGCCGAAAACCATTGGGCCACGCCGTCGAAAAGCTTGATGTCCTTGCCGAATTCGTTCAGCTCCGAACGCTTCAGCCTGATGCCCTTGGCCTTGGCCTCGTCGAACATCAGTTTCATATAGGCCAGAATGTTGCTTGCGTCCTGCCCCTTGGCTATGCCGTCGCTCATCTGCCAGAATTCCTGAGGAGTCTTGCCGATGGCCTGGATGAATCCGAATTCCTGCATGTTTCCCGGGGACAATGTTCCGTCGAAGTCATAGATGAGGGCGACTATCGGTTTTTTCTTCATGCCGTGATGGTGTTTTGAAATGATTTCCAACTATTTTCCGAGCCGCCTCTCCCTAATCTGTTTTGAAAGATTGATGTCTGATTTTCCGAGGTCAGCCAATCTCCCGAAGGGCGGCAATCCCATAAATATATGAAAAGTTATTATATTTGCAGGTCTTTTCAAGTAAGAATCAGATAAAAGCATATTTATGGAACACTATTTTGCCAGACTGCAGAACGCTGTCCGTCTGTATTGGGACAAGCCGGCTATCTGCAACTTCCACGGAGAAAGATTTTCATATGGTCAGATGGCTACGCAAATCGAGCGTTTCCATATCTTTTTCGATGGCTGCTCTCTGGAAAAGGGGGACAAGATCGCCATCTGCGCCAAGAATACGGCCCGCATGGCGCTTTCTTTTCTTGCCGTGAATACAAGCGGCAAGGTGGCCGTGCCTATTCTGGCCGATTTCACGCCGGACAGCGTCAATCATCTTGTGGATCATTCGGAGAGCAAGGTGCTCTTCACCGACGCCGACATATGGGCGAAGCTTGACATCGCCGCGATGCCGGCCGTGAGGGCTGTCGTGAGCGTATCTGACTTCACTCTGCTCTATGCGGCTGATGATCAGGTAAGAGGGGCTTTCGCGGGCATCTCCGCCGCATTCGATGCCAAATATCCGATGGGCTTCACTCAGAACAATGTGGAATATGACACGGACAACTGGGATGACCTCGCGCTGATCAATTACACCTCCGGCACGACAAGTGCCCCTAAAGGCGTGATGCTCACATACAAGGCTTTGAGTGCCACGATTGACTTCGGACAGCGGCATATCCCGTCATCCGACAAGTTCACACTCGTGTCGATGCTGCCTATGGCCCATATGTACGGACTTGTGTATGAATTCCTTTATCCTCTCTGCAACGGCACGAGCATAACATTCCTCGGCAAGACGCCGTCGCCGACGCTTCTGCTGTCAGCGATGAAGGAGGTCCGTCCGTATCTGCTCATAACCGTGCCGCTTGTGATGGAGAAGATCTTCAAGAGCGCCATCAAGCCTGTCGTGGAGAAGCCGGTGATGCGTGTGCTGACAAGGATTCCGGGCATCAAGTCTTTGATATTCAAGAAAATCAGCGACAAGCTTCTGGCGGCTCTCGGCGGCAATATCCAGATGCTCATCATGGGCGGGGCTCCGCTCAATCCGGAAGTGGAGAAATGGCTCCGCCGGATCGGACTGCCTTATACCGTGGGCTACGGCATGACCGAAGCGGCTCCTCTGCTTGCATTCGAGTCGGCGAAGGACTATGTGCAGGGCTCCTGCGGCAAGATAATGGACTGCGTGCAGCTCCGGATTGATTCGGAAGATCCTCAGCACATCGTGGGCGAGATCCAGGCCAAGGGAGACAACATCTGTCTCGGCTATTTCAAGAATCCGGAGGCTACGGCGGCCGCATTCACCGAGGACGGATACCTCAAGACCGGGGACCTCGGAATCATCGACGCGCAGAACAACGTGTTCATAAAGGGGCGCAGCAAGAGTATGATACTCAGCGCCAACGGGCAGAACATATTCCCTGAGGAAGTCGAGGCCGTGGTCAACACCCAGGATTATGTGGTGGAGTCGGTGGTGGTGGACCGCGCCGGCAAGCTGGTGGCTCTGGTATATCTGGACCGGGAGGCGATGCGCAAGAACGGGCTGGATGCCGAAGCCGAGGCTGACGTGCCGGAGACCGTCAGGATCGTCTCCAACAAGTCGCTCCCGTCTTACAGTCAGCTGCAGAAAGTGGAAGCCGTGGAGACTCCGTTCGAGAAGACGCCGAAGATGAGCATCAAGCGCTTCTTGTACAAATAATTTCTGCGGGGTGCAACGCTTCTTGCGGCACCGGCATCTTTATGATGTCAAGACAGAAGACGTGTATGAAGACAATCAAGCATCTTTTTTATGTGGCTGTCGCTTCTGTGGCAGCTGCTTTTTTTGTGCCCGCTGAAGCCCGGGCGGAGGAGCCTTTCAGGCAGGCGGTGCGCATAGGCTGGCCCGGATATCCGGCATTTGCGGATATGAATCTTGTCTCATCGTGGTTCAATGATTCCGGGTGGTGTAACTCCTCCGGCACCATGACTGACATCATGTCTGATTATTTTGGCGACACCAGATGCACCGGAGCCGTATTGGTCGAGTACAACAGGATAGTCAAGAAGTGGCTGACAATGTCCGTAGGGTTCGGAGTCAATCATTTCTGGAAGAAAGCCTACAGCAGGCTCGACGGCTCCTATGTGCGTACGGACAATGCCACGGCGCTGTATTTTCTGCCGCAGGCGAGATTTACATATTTCAACAGGAAATATGTCAGGCTGTATTCTTCGGTCAGCCTCGGACTCGTCTATTATGACAATATGACTCACGGACATCTGTTCTCCGACTGCGGGGAGGCCGGTCCGAATCAGCTGAATCTTATGATCCAGCCGGTTCCGTTCGGCATCGAAGTCGGCAACAAGGTGTATGGATTTGCGGAGCTCGGATTCGGCTCCGTATGGACGGGGCTGAATGCCGGCATCGGTTTCCGGTTCTAGAGATTGCTTCGGCAGGATGAACATAAATTGAAATTCACGATATGAAACATATTGATATTAAAGCTATTCGCATCTTCGCGACGCTGGCGGCCGGCACCGCACTTGTGTGGAGCTGTACTGTTGAAGATGCTGACACCGACACTGACTATCTCAGTGACCTCAAGTATTACTCGACCGCCCTCAAATCAACGGTCCTCGATGATGCCGTATATGGCGGAATGGAGGCGATGCTGCAGCTCAACACCTACATCGGTCTGTCGGAGCAGGAGCGCGGCAGCGAGAAGTGGCAGGAATATTCGAAGAACATCTCGTTCAAAGGCAATGAGGTGACATTGCCGTCTTATGTCGTCAATGTCAAAGGCGGGGTCCCACTTATGCAGGAAGGCGCGGAGTGGGAGCTCTCGGTGAGTAAATATGCCGATTTTTTCAGCTATTACTCCTCTTTGTGGAACCCGGAGTACAAGATCTTGAGCATGACAGTAAAGTGCGTCGGAGATTCGCTGTGGACTTTTTCCGGAGCGTCGGATGCGGCGGGACAGCTGTACAATCTGGAGTTCAGCGGAAAGTGCTCTCTGAACCGCGTTATC
>CAVECU010000137.1:0-4189 GCA_963614015.1 uncultured Eubacteriales bacterium | reverse complement strand
GAAGAGCACAGCGTATGTCCTGTTGACGGCGACGGCGAGAGAAAGTGGGCCGAGGCCGAGAAATCGGATGTCGTGTTCCTCTCGGAGCCGCAGCTGTGGTATTGCATAGGGCAGCATTTCGGAGTGGACAATCTCAACATCGGCACGGAGATAGAACTGTCCTACGATTTCGGCACGGCGAAGGGTTTCTGGTGCCGTCCTTGCCTGGGCGCGAAATGGGTGTTCTGAAAAATGATTTCATAAAGCGGTTTTTCCTATGAACAATTTTCTGCAAAAGGCTTTCGGATTTGATCCGCTGAAGCACAATGTCCGCACCGAGCTGCTCGCCGGTCTCACCACGTTTCTTACGATGGCGTATATCCTTGCCGTCAATCCGAGCATTTTCGCTTCGCTTGAAGGTCAGGGCATGCCTACGGCGGCCGTATTCACGGCCACGGCTCTTGCCGCGATCGTCGGTACTCTCGCCATGGCGCTGTATGCCAAGAAACCGTTCGGACTTGCTCCGGGAATGGGTCTCAACGCATTCTTCGTATATACTGTCTGCCTGTCGATGGGCCACAGCTGGCAGATGGCCCTGACTGCCGTGTTCATTGAAGGTATCATCTTCATCTTGCTGACAGCCACCAATGTGCGCAAACTCATAGTGGATGCCATACCTGTGACCCTCAAGAGGGCGATAGGCGCCGGCATCGGACTCTATATCGCATTCATCGGCCTCAAGTCAGCGGGGATCATCGTCAGCAGCGATGCCACATCCGTGACTCTGGGCGACCTGTCCGACAAGACGGCCGTTCTGGCGATTGTAGGTTTCATGCTGACAGCCATGCTCGTCGTGCTCAAGGTGCGCGGCGGAATGCTTATCGGCATCATCGCGACGACCGTGATCGGCATTCCGCTCGGCGTCACGCAGTACAACGGCATCCTTTCCACTCCGCCTTCCATAGCTCCGATTTTCGCGCAGTTCCAGTGGAGCGAGATATTCTCCTGGGATATGCTTGCGATCGTGTTCACATTCCTCTTCATAGATATGTTCGACACCATCGGGACTGTAGTGGGCGTATCCGTGAAGTCCGGCATGGTGGACAAGGACGGCAATGTCGAGGGCATCAACAAGATCCTCATGGCTGACGCTGTCGCCACCGTAGCCGGAGCGGCATTCGGCACGAGCACCACGACCACCTATATCGAGAGCGCGTCCGGCGTGTCCGAGGGCGGCCGCACAGGTCTCACCGCGTTTGTCATCGCAGCCTGCTTCGCCATAGCTCTGCTGTTCTCGCCGCTTTTCCTCGCCATTCCGGGAGCCGCTACGGGCCCGGTACTTTTCATAGTCGGCGTGATGATGGCAAGCCCTGTCAGAGAGATTGACTGGAACGACTATTCGGAAGCGATTCCGGCTTTCGTCACGATGCTGCTTATGCCGCTTGCATACAGCATCTCCGACGGTATCATGCTCGGTATGATCACTTATGCGGCGATAAACGGCCTTGCAGGCAAATTCAGCAAGGTGTCCGTGATGACCTGGATTCTCGCCGCAGTCTTCCTGCTGCGCTATATTCTGATGTAATTTTTTTCTTTGCGGGCGGCGCTGATTTCCGCCCGGATTTCATACTTTTGTACTGAAGCTGGAGGCTGCGTGGACGGGCTCCGGCTTCAGTGCTTGTTTCAGGGCCCGGCTGACGGGATCGGGGCGGCGCTTATGATTTTCAAAGCGGTCATACTGCGGATGCAAACGGATGTAAAGAGGGACGATGATACTGACTTTCAGAATACAATACAGCACTTCGTGGGGTGAGGAGCTCAAGCTGGTCTCCGGCGGCAGGGTGTCGGATATGCGTTATCTCCCGGGCGGATACTGGGAGGCGGAGATGTCTGCGGACGGGAAAGGCGGCGGGGCCGGGAAGATGTCCTGCGGGACGGAATATCACTATGAATGCTGGCGGGACGGCCGTATGATCCGCAGGGAATGGCGGAACCATACCGTTCCGGAGGTCCCCGGCGGAAAGAAGACGGCGAAGATTGCGGACAGCTGGATTGACATCCCGGAGGCTGCGCCGTTCTGCACTTCCGCATTCGCGGACAAAGTGCTGTGCCGGGAGAATGTGACTCCCGAAGAGTTGTACCGCAGCGGATGGAAATGTGCCGGGACTGCCGTTCCGGTGTTTTCCCTCAGGACGGAGGACAGCTTCGGGACAGGGGATTTCCACGACCTGGAGAAACTTGTCGATTGGGTGGCGGCTACCGGACAGCGGGTCATCCAGCTCCTTCCGGTGAACGACACGACCATGACGGGGACGTGGATGGATTCGTATCCCTACAGCGCCAATTCCATATATGCGCTGCATCCGCAGTATATATATCTGCCGGATATGGGGGTGAGAAAATGCAAGTCCTACAAGGCCGTGCAGGCGGAACTGGAGGCCTTGCCGCAGGTCGATTACGAAAGGGTCAACAAGGAGAAGGACAAATGGATGAGGAAAGCGTTCGCCCGTACTTGGCCCGAGGTCAGAGATACAAGGGAGTATCGCCTGTTCCTTGTCAGCAACATGGCGTGGCTCGACGCCTATTGCGCATTCAGGATATTGCTTGCCCGGACCGGTACTGCGGATTCGTCCTGCTGGGGGGAGTATTCGGTGTATTCCGACTCCAAAGTGCGGAAATTTCTGGAGGAAAACAGAGAAGAGGCGGACTATCATTCGTTCGTGCAATATCATCTGCACCGTCAGCTCCGGCAGGCGAGGGACTATGCCAGGTCGAGGGGCGTCATCCTCAAGGGCGATCTTCCCATCGGCGTGAGCCGGTACGGAGTGGATGCCTGGCAGAACCCGTCTCAATTCAATATGGATTCGCAGGCCGGAGCGCCGCCTGACGCCTTCGCCTCCGACGGACAGATGTGGGGATTCCCCACTTACAACTGGGACAAGATGGCCGGGGACGGATTCGCCTGGTGGAAAAGACGCCTGGGGCATATGGAACAGTATTTCGACGCTTTCAGGATTGACCATATCCTGGGATTTTTCAGGATTTGGGAGATCCCCCGCGATGCGGGAAGCGGACTTCTCGGCCATTTCCTTCCGGCTCTGCCTCTGAGTGCGGAAGAGCTCGGGGCGAAAGGGTTCGACATGTCATCCGGGGCATATGTCGGAGACGGGGCCGACACATTGTTCATAGAAGATCCGAGGCGGCCGGGATGGTGGCATCCGAGGATTTCCGCGCAGGATACTGACAAGTATCGCGCTCTGACGGAGCCGCAGAAGGAAGCGTACGACAGACTGTACAACGACTTTTTCTATCACAGGCACGACCTTCTGTGGCGGGAGTCCGCGCTGCGGAAGCTTCCCGAGCTGCTTGCCTCCACGAGGATGCTCGCCTGCGGGGAGGACCTCGGCATGATCCCCGGCTGCGTGCCGGAGGTCATGCGGGAGCAGCGCATCCTGTCGCTCGAAATCCAGAGGATGCCCAAAGACTCCGGGAGCGAATTCGCCGACACGTGGAGCTATCCCCATCTGTCGGTCTGCGCGACATCCACTCACGACATGAGTCCGCTGCGGGCCTGGTGGCGTGAAGACAGGGAAGTGACGCGGCATTTCTGGCGCAATGTCCTCGGCCGTCAGGGGGAGCCTCCGGCGGAATGCGGTCCGGAAGTGTGCCGGAGCATCATCATGATGCATCTCCAGTCAAAGTCGATGTTTGCCATCCTGCCGGTTCAGGACTATCTGTCGCTCAGGCCGGAGCTGTGTTCTTCCGTCCCGGAGGACGAGAGGATCAATGATCCGTCGGTCACTCCGCACTATTGGAGATACCGGATGAAGAGCACGCTGGAGACTCTGCTGACGGATGACATCACTCCGTATCTGAAATCGCTCATAGGCGGCTGCGGCAGGATGTGAGAAGCCGTACCGGGGGACGTGGGGAAAATATCGGAAAAATATGTGGCGCGGCGTGTGCGGAAATAGCCGCAATGCCTTGGGATATAAGAAATTTTGATTAACTTTGCACCCGCTTTTGAAGCGGCGCTGCCGGATGCTGGCGGCGCAAGTATTTATCAATTAATTTTTTGCGAAATGGCTGAGTATTTGGAAGCTGAAAAGAAGCAGGAGATTTTCGCGAAGTACGGGAAGTCTAATACGGACACCGGCTCTCCTGAGAGTCAAGTTGCTCTATTTTCCTACCGTATCAATCACCTCACGGA
>CAVECU010000136.1:0-4202 GCA_963614015.1 uncultured Eubacteriales bacterium | reverse complement strand
GGTCTGGATATGGACAGCGCATCCGTCAGCCTCGGCTCGGACAACAGCTTCGACCTGTCCAACCGCTATTTCGAGAACCGGAGCTATACGGGTTATTTCGCGCTCCGTAATTATATCCCGTTGTTCGGAAGCCGCATATTCGCTATGTTCAATGAGTTGCGTGTCGGCGGCACCCGTTCTCAGGGGAAATCCTATCAGATGGACGGGGACGAGAAGGACGGCACATTTTCCAACGGCTACAGCTTCAATATAGGGGTGTGCCCGGGGATGACCGCATTCGTGACCGACAATCTTTCTTTCGAGATAGCTCTGACCGTGCTGGAGTGCAACTATTCCTACACGAAACAGATCAAGAATCAGGTATATACGAGTTCGATGTCGCATTTCGGGACTTCTTTCAAGCCGAATATGCTGAGTCTCAGCTTTGCGATAATGTATTATTTCCGCCTCGGCGGCAAATGACGGGGGATGGCGATGCGAATTTTCAAGACAGTTTCCACCGTCGCGGGACGATTTCTGCCGGTGCTGGCCGTGGCCGCAGCCTGCGTGTCCTGCGAGTTGACGAACGATATGATGGTGCCCAAGGATGTGGCCGGATTCGAGACGTTCGAGATAGAGGGACAGGTGTCATCTTCCATCAACACTTCCCGCAGAACCGTCATCGTCACCATGCCTGATGTGTTGAGCGCTCCGGAATACGGAAGTTTGAAGTCTCTGGTTATATCCAAGGTGAAATACACCGACAAGACCATTGGACAGGAGTCCCTGATGGCTGAGGGTGACGTCATAGACCTGTCTGACACATTGACAGTCAGGATGTATGCTTTCAGGGAGTTTGAGTGGAAGCTCATCGCGGTCCATGCCGAGCCCAAGTCGCCGGACGATCCGGACGAGGGCCCGCAGCTCTACAATATGTCTTTCGATGACTGGACGTTGGAGGGCAAGGGATGGTTTCCTTATGCATCGGATGCATCGGATGCCGACAAGGCTGTCTGGACCACCGCGAACAAGGGGACGAGCGATCTTCTGGGCAAGAATACTACCGAGCCGGAGACCGGTTTTCTGGCAGTGCAGGGGGAGGGCAAGAGAGCCGCGAAGCTCTGCAGCAAATATTTCCTCATCAAGTTCGCGGCAGGCAATCTGTTCACCGGAGAGTTCTGCGGCCTGAAAGGGACCAAGGGAGCCGAGCTCGCATGGGGTGTCCCGTTCACAGGGAGGCCGAAGTCTCTTGCGGGATATTATTGCTATCAGCCCAAGAAAATCGACTATGCGGACGATGACCACGCATATCTCAAGGGACAGACGGATGTGGGTCAGATACAGGTGATTCTTGCCGACTGGGACAAGAACCCCAATTCATTCACTGACGACAAGGGACGCTTCCATGTCATCAATTCCGACAATCAGTTCGTGGATGTGGATGGCGACCCCGCCATCATCGGCTATGTCAATTTCGAATTCAGCGAATGGATGGACAATTACAAGAGGTTCGAAATCGAGATTGACTACAGATCCGACAGAACTCCTTCGGTAGCGGTGGTGGTCGCGGCGTCAAGCCGTTACGGAGACTATTTCACCGGCGGAGAGGGGACGGTGCTGTATCTGGACGAGTTTGAATGGGTGTATTAGCCCTTTCAGGCGGCGGTTTCCGGGAAAACCTCCCGGGAAGAAGCGGAAAATCTTGTCAGAGAGCCAGTGCGCCGAATCCGGCGGTCAGAGCGATGCAGGCCTTTATAGCCTTGGCGCAGAAAAAACTCTTCCTGCTGCCTGCGATCAGCGGAAGGCAGGCGTGCCCGTCCTGGGTGATGACATTGGCGAGCAGGACAGGGAAGGGGAGGGCGCCCGAGGCGAACATCGTGACGAATATCATGTGGGGTCCCGATTCCGGGATGAGGCCTATGAGCACGGCCGCCACTATCATCAGAGCAGTGTTTCCTCTGATCCAGCTCTCCACATCCACATACATGGACAGCATGCCGAAGACGGCGAGCACTCCGAAGGTCCAGGCGAATATCGACGGCAGATGTCTCCGTATCACGTGTCTCCATACGTGTTCCTTCAGGAAATGGATGACCTCGTGCTTCCAGCCCGTCTCGTGATGCCCGTGGTCGTGATGTGGCTCGCAGTCGCAGTCGTGCAGCTCGAAATTGTCGTCCGGAGCGAAATCCCCGCCGATGGACAGCGGTATGTTGCCGCCGTATCTGGTCTTGATGACCCTGTCAGCCGTGAATCCTGCGGCAAGAGCGAGACAGAACAGCCCGGCATACAGAAGTGCCGCTTTCCCCGGAAACAGGGACAGCATCATGAACGATTCGTCTCCGGTCGTGGCCACCAGCATTGCCAGAAGCGCTCCGAAGCCTATCATCCGGTGCGAATACAGTGATACTGCGGCAAATCCGCCCATGCATCCGGGGATCAGCCCCAGCAGCGCCGAGATGACGATCTGTCCTTTCGGATGCTGTTCAAGTCCTCTGAACATGCGGCCTTTGGTGGTGATGTTGAATATCTCGATCAGCGTCATCATGATGATGACGAGAATGCAGATGGAAACGGCCTGCGACAAAGATTCAGCCAATACGGAAATCATAGATTCAAAACAGTTTCTTCAAGGTCTTTCTGACTAAATGAGTTTTCCCGCTATGTACAGGTTCATCACCGGCCGCAGCGGAGAGTTCGTGGTAAGAATCACCACCAGACTGACATCCCCCTTCGGCAGGGATGATGTGTCCAATGTGAATGTGAGAGAGGCTTCTTCGCCCGGAGCCACTTCCGGCAGGACCGGCGGGACTCCGACGGCGTCCGTCTCCGGATCCGCCTTGTATATTGTGAGCGGACTCTCTCCGAGATTCTTGAGGGTGAAATACGCCTTGACAACCGAGCCTGCGGCGCACTCGCCGAACTCGAATGTGCTCCGGTCGAGCATCGGATTGGCGCCGGCGTCAGTCCGCTCTTTTGTCCATGAGGAGAAATCCTCCTTGGTGAAGGCCCATATCCCGAGCCGGACGCCTCTGCGCCCGTCGGCCAGGAGAGAGGCGTAATAATAATTCTTGCCCCACCTGCTCCTGTCGGCTGTCACGACGTATGCCATTTCGGCAGTCTGCCCCGGAGGTATCGGGTTGGGCGACACGGATATGGAAAGTCCGGCGGAGACATCGGCGAAATCCACTTTCACCGGAGCTCCGGACAGGTTGGCGATCTCCATCCTGTCGCTTCTCTGGCTGCCCTGGCTCAAGTTGCCGAGCTTTATGTCGGTCTTCTTCAGGCCTATCCCTGCGGACTTTATCGGGAACCGCTCTTCCAGTGACAGCTTCTTGTCGTGGGCTATGCCGCGGAGCCTGAGGATGACAGGCTTCTTCACGCCTGAAATATATACCGTGAGCGACTTGTCGAACGGGTAAGGCCCCTCGTCGTTGGAGTATGTGGCCGTGATCTTGCCGCTTCCCCCTGCCTTCACGGGCTCTCTGGTCCATTTCACACCGGTGCATCCGCAGGATGAGACCACATTGTAGATGACCATCGGCTTCCCGGAGATGTTCGTGGCCGTGAATGTGCAAGTGAGCGCCCCCTGTCCGACTGTCACGTCTCCGAAGTCATTGACTGTCTTGTCGAAATGCACGATGCTGTCTATGTCGGCGCCTTTGCCGTCGGTCTTGACTTGAGCGGATGTATCGTATGTCTGAAAGCTTGCGGCGATGATGCCCGCCGCAATGAATATCAAAATATTTTTCATAGTCCGCCCCTCCGATATGCAAAAATCTTTCCATCCGGCCCTGCGGCTTGCGTATTTGACAAAATTCATATACATTTGTCTTTCGATGTCGTCCGCCGGAGGCGGATGCCGTCGGCTCAATCAACAAATTTTTACATCATTATGGCTCATAAAATTTCAGAAACAGATTGCGTTGCCTGCGGAACTTGTATCAATGAGTGTCCTGTGGGCGCCATTTCGGAAGGCGATGTCTATCATATCGATCCGACCCTCTGTATCGACTGCGGCACCTGTGCCGGCGTATGCCCGATGGGTGCGATCGCACCGGAGGAATAGTCGCAAGAGTTCCGGAGATTTCCGGACAGGAAGATGAAATAGAATGACCGGGGCGTCTGCTTGACGACCCGGTCATTTTTTCAAAACAGCTTCTTACCCCTCAGTCCACAAACTGTCTTTCATTCATTTCGCCACTGAAAAATCCATATCGCCACAT
>CAVECU010000135.1:2780-4239 GCA_963614015.1 uncultured Eubacteriales bacterium | reverse complement strand
GCTCTTCCCATATGAATAACGTTTCTCTAACTTGCTTGCCGTATGACCTGCCGGAGCTGCTACTTTGCCTCCGGAGCGTTCTCTATCCTGCTGATATACTTGTCAATGTCCTAACCTTCCATTGACTGTGGATACTGATCCTTGATCTTCTTGTAGAACGCGAGAGCCTTTGCGCTGTTCCCCATCTCCTCGCTGACGATGCCGGCTTTCAGAAGATAAGCGGCGGCAAACACGTTGTCCACCACACCGGCAGCTTTCTCATAGCAGGAAAGGGCGTCGCCGAACTTCTCAAGCCCTGCATAAGCGTCACCCTTGCAGGCGATCGCCTTGGCCTTGAGGATCTCGTCCTTGCCGCTGTATTTGGAAAGATATGAGAGAGCTTCTTCATAGTTCCCCGCCTGAAGCTCGCATACTCCGGCATAGAAATAGACCGCTGCACCGGCTTTCGAGCCGTACTCGTCGATAATCTGGGCGAATCCGAGAGTGTTGCCGTCCCCGTTCAGCGCCAGGTCATAGTTCTGCGCCCTGAAGCTGGCCTCCGCCGGGAACATCTGCTCCTGAGCCTCGGCCCTCATAGGCTCCACATAGAATTTGTAACAGCAAAGCACTGCAATCCCTGCCACGATGGCTGCGGACAGCGCCCCCCATACGATCTTCTTGTTCTCATTGAAAAATTTCTCCACGGAAGACACCTTGGCGGCAACGAGTTCCTGCTGCTGTCTTTCCTGGCTCTTAAGAGTTTCCTGTGCCATATCTTTTATTATTTTAGAATCTGTTCCAAGCATCCGGCCTCCCCTCCTGCCACGGCCGCCGGGGCCGTGACGGATACCGGCACGTTATGCATACCGTCAAACAAGATTGCAAAAGTACATAAAAAAATCGATATATTTGCCTTGGCAATGGCAGTATTGAAGAAAATAGTTGTCCGGAATTTCCGGAACATCGAATTGGCGGAGCTTGCATTCTCCTCCAACATCAACTGCATATCCGGAGGCAACGGCGAGGGCAAGACAAACCTTCTGGACGCAATCTATTATCTCTCAATGACCAAGAGTGCCTTCGGGCAGAGCGACAGATTCTGTCTTCGCCACGGCGCCGAGGATTTCTCCATAGCCGGGACATATTCGTTTCCGGGGCATCCGGACTCCAGATTCTCCATCCGCACCACCCCCGGAGCGGACAAGAGGCTCAAGCGTGACGACAAGACATACGACAGGATTTCGAGCCACATAGGAGAGACCCCGGTCGTGATGGTGTCACCGGCGGACGTGGCTCTCGTCAGCGAATCCGGAGAGGACAGGAGGTGTTTCCTCAACCAGGTGCTCTCGCAGATGAGCAGCTCCTATCTCTCGGACATGCAGCAATACAACAGGTTGCTCTCACAGAGGAACAAGATGCTCAAAGGCCCGTCTCCGGACATCGCCCTTCTGGACATAATCGATGAATCCCTCGTCTGGTA
>CAVECU010000135.1:1197-2770 GCA_963614015.1 uncultured Eubacteriales bacterium | reverse complement strand
ACGGCGTGAAGATCTCGGATGTCCGGCGCAAATTCATCGCGGACTTGTCCCCGGTGATCGGAAGATATTACGCCCTGCTTTCCGGAGGCCGCGAAACCGTCTCGGCAAGCTACAGATCGGACTTGAACGCCGAGGCTGATTTCGCATCCAGACTCAGGGAGTCAAGAGGAAAGGATCTGGCATTGGGCTTCACGACATCGGGCGTCCAGAGAGACGACATGGACTTCGGGATGGACGGTTTCTCCATCAAGAGATGCGGCTCCCAGGGGCAGCAGAAGTCTTTTCTGGTATCGCTCAAATTCGCGCAGTACGAGCTTATGAAGTCACACTTCGGCGAGCCTCCGACTCTGCTGCTGGACGATGTGTTCGACAAGCTGGACATGGCCAGAACGGCCAATCTTCTCTCGATGGTGGCCGGCAATGACTTCGGACAGATATTCATAACGGACAGCAACAAGGTCAGGCTGTCCGGCATTGTGGACGGTCTGACTGAAGACAGGGCTTATTTCGAAGCCGTGGCCGGCGGATTTTCAAAACAGGAGTTCTGATGGCGGCATACAGGAAACCCGGGAGCAGCATCTCGATGCACAGGACGGAGCCTACGGCGCTGGCCGAGCTGATACCGGTGATGCTCAAGGTCATGCGTCTGCATTCCGGAATGAGGGAGCAGATCATCCTGTCAGCCTGGGACAAGGTGACAGGCGCGGCTCCATATACGCTGTCAAAATATGTAAGAGGCGATGTGCTTTTCTGCTCGCTCTCGTCATCAGTGGTGAGAAGCCAGCTCTTCCTCCGCAAGGACGACATACTGAAAGCCATCAACAGAGAGCTTGAGGAAGAGTTGTTCGCTGGGACGCCCCCGTCCGGGAGAAAGCCTCTCAAATCGCTGGTGCTCAAGTAATGCGTCCATTTTTTCCGACATACTGTTCACCACTGCCGCCCCGCATTCCGCAGCAAAAGTTCCAAAAACAGATTTCACACAATGACAGGAAAAATAAAAATCGTAGCTGACAGGGCCATTCCGTTTCTGGAAGGCGTCCTGGAACCTTACGCCGAAGTCACATATGCCGGCGGCGAGGATATTGACGGCGACATGGTACGTGATGCGGACGCCCTCATCATCAGGACACGGACGCACTGCGGCAGGGCTCTGCTGGAAGGCTCGTCCGTCAAGTTCATCGCCACGGCTACAATAGGGACGGACCACATCGACTTTCCTTATTGCGACCGGGCAGGCATCACCGTGAGGAACGCCCCCGGGTGCAATGCCGGCGGCGTGACCGAATATGTATTCTCAGCCATATACGGACTCGCGTCCAGGCTTGCCATAAACATGGAGGGCAAGACATTGGGCATCATAGGAGTCGGACACGTGGGCAGCATGGTGGAAAGGCTGGGGAGAGTCCTCGGTTTCCAGATTCTGCGTTGCGATCCGCCCAGAGCCGAGGCAGAAGGCCCTTTCGGATTCTGCGACCTCGACTTCCTGCTGGAGAATTCCGACATCGTGACGCTGCACACGCCTCTCGATGACACGACAAGAGGCATGGCGGACCGCGGATTCTTCTCCAAGATG
>CAVECU010000135.1:0-1187 GCA_963614015.1 uncultured Eubacteriales bacterium | reverse complement strand
TTTTTCATCAACGCTTCCAGAGGAGAAGTCGTATGCGAAGACGCATTGCTGGAGGCCATCCCAAAGCTCGGTCCCGTCGTTCTGGACACCTGGAATCACGAGCCGGACATCAATCTGGAGCTGATGGACAAGGTGGCGATCGCGACTCCCCATATTGCAGGCTATTCCTATCAGGGCAAGCAGAATGCGACGGCGGCGGCCGTCAGGGCGACAGCCCATTATTTCGACATCAGACCTCTGTTTGAATTCTTCCCCAAGACGGAGCTTGCCGAGAATGAAGCCGTCAAGCTGGATCTCCGGGGAATGACCCAGGGCGAACGGGCATCGGTATTCCAATATAATTATCCTATATTTGCCGATGATTTCATGCTCCGCCTGTATCCGGGAGATTTCGACAGGCTGAGAGCGGAATACAAATACAGAAGAGAAATCTTCATAGAATAGCAATCAGGCAGAGGCGGAAGGATCCGCCGGCATCAAGGAGCGTACACACTATCGGCACTGGCCGCGGCGGCGTTTCTGTCCGCCGGGTGTTCCATGTCCGATGACGCCACCGTCCCGGCGAGCGCTCCATATCAGCTGGACATCTCCGGAAAGGTGTTCGACAGCGACACGAAAGCTCCCATAAGCGGAGCGGTCATCAGCCTGGAATCCTACAAGAGAAGCGACAGCAACTTCACCGCCAAGATCCGGGAAATATCGGCGGCATCGGGAGATGACGGTTCATTCGCCATATCCTACTTTGAGAAGGAGCCGGATCTGATATATCTCATAAAGGCCGCAGGACCTGCCTCCGGGTCAGTGAAGTATCGCCCCTACAGCACAAAGCTCATTCTCTACGAGCGCAGTCCGTCCTACGACTACCTGAGGAACACATATACGATGGACGAGGTCGTCATCGGCCTGACACCGGAAAAATAAGACGTCAGGCTTCAGTCTGTTCCGAAGAGTCCGTCAACGCCCCGCCATCCAGCTCCGGATGCCCGCCGCTGTTCTTCCACCGCCCCGGAGTGCATCCGACCAGAGCCTTGAACTGACGATGGAAATTGGACTTGTCCTTGAATCCGAGCCGCATAGCCATCTCGCCCATATCCACATCGTCCACAAGCAGCATCTTCTGCGCCGAAGCGATACGTATCCTGTTGCGCCACAGTCTGAAGTCCACCTTGAGCCAGTCCTCGAAATAG
>CAVECU010000134.1:0-4253 GCA_963614015.1 uncultured Eubacteriales bacterium | reverse complement strand
CACACCCCCTTCGGTCGCTCCGCTCCAGGTCGCAGCCTTAGCTGCGGGGGTTAAGGGGCCCTGTGATGGATGTGACTAAAAAGACAGTCGGACTTTTTAGTCACATCCATCACAGCAAATTCGTCTGGAAGCAGACGCCGCCGGAAAAATGCTTCCCGTCCTGCAGAGACACCTGGAGCAGCAGATGCCGCCACAGCAGACAGTCCGCCCCCACATTGACCCCGGCACCGTCATACTCCGCGATAGCCCGGAGCCCAGGAGCGAACCGGGGCCGGTACGTGATGCCGCCCGCGAGGCCGTTCCACTTGGCGTTGCCCTCATCCTTCCACCGGCGCCAGGCCAGATGGAGAGCGAGCGTGTGCCCCTTAAGAGTCAGATGCTTGACCGCCGAGATGTAATAATTGCAGAAGTATCCGGCCCCGCTCCCTCCGCCGATCGCATGCCGCTTGGTCGGCGAGCCGAGAGGGTCGTTGGAGCCTATGGCTATGGCAGGGAGATATCGGCTCTCGCGCAGAGGATTGACCTTCAGCGAGAAATATCGGTCCTTCTGGTCGTATCGCCGCTTGTGCACCTCCCCTCCGGAAGTGTAATCGACCCTGAACAACGTGCAGGTGTATCCCGCCTCAACCCAGCGGAACGGGGTGATGCTCAGGTAGTGGCTCATCGTGGGATAGGAAAATGTCCCCGGGGAGAGCGCCTCGCTGAGGAAATAGACCCCGGCGCGTGCGACCCCCTCGCCGTTCATCTCCGCGGACGGGACGTGGACAAGGCCGGTCAGCCCGGTGTAGAGCTGCGCCGATGCGGACGAGGATGCAAGCACCGCCGCCAGCGTCAGTATCATCATGCGTATGGAGTGTCTCATCTCGTAAATTTCCCCCTCAGTCCCCCATTATGGGGGAAGTGGGCCTCCGGGCTCCCCATCGCCACTGGCAACCCTGCCCGCCAGCTCCGGCCGTCCGCTGATGCGGACGTGTTAGTCCCTTCGTTGGAGTTTCACCACATAGTCCGGCGGCATCGTGTCCTGCCCCCAAGGGAGCAAGTCACGGTCGAACCAGCCCGTCCTCTCGTTCTGCTCCGGGTCGGTGAAATAGGTGCGGCACGCATAGGCCTCGGCCTCAACGCTGTAGGTCAGGCGGAAATTGCTTGCCGGACGGAAATTGACCCGCCTCTGCGCACGCCTGTAGGGCGGGAGCATCACCACCACCTTGAATCCGGCGTCCTCGCCTCCGCGTTCGCTGTATGCGGCATAGACCCCGACACTGACGTGTCTGAAGTGCCTGAAGCCCTCGCCGGTGACGCCCCAGTCGCCATAGACATAGCGCCCGCCACGGACGGAGAGCTGCGCATTCCACCGGTGCAGCCAGATCTCGGGGCCGGCAAGAGCCGTAAGCCGTCCCATCCGGCTGGCTTCCCATCCGGCCGCCATGGAGCAGTAGCCGGTAAGCCCAGCCTGCGCTGTCACGGCCAGCCAAGGGCTGACTATGAACATATTCTTCACATCGATGCCGTAGCGCTCCCGGGCGAACAGGCCGCCGGAGACTTTCAGCTTCCAGCGCCGGCCCACGGCAAGCTGCCGGGAGAGGACCGCCATGTTGAGCCGCAGACGGCTGTAGCGGTCGCCGTACTGGTTGAAGACCGGCACATAGGCCTGGGCGGCCATCTCCCAGCGGTGGCCGAGGCGCCATCTCAGGCCCGGGGTGAGATTGACCAGGAGGTCATAGACCCGGCCGTTGAAGAGGATGTCCCTGTAGTTCAGCTCCGCGCCCATGAAGAAGTCCACCGTCCCCGCCTGCGGCAGCGCAGGGCGGGATGCGTCCTGCGCCGGGCCGGAGCCGGCGGCATCCGGGAGGGCCTCCGGAGTGGCATCCTGCGCCGCATCCGCGATGGGGCCGAGAGGGGCGGCATCTCCGGCCGCATTCCTGGCAGCGGCGGGCCGGGACGCATCCCCGGCAAGACCAAGGCCGGGCACCTCCTGCGCCGGCATCCGCTGCGGGATGCAGAGGAGCATCAGGCAGAGAGCGAGCACGATGCAAGGCGTGTGGCGGAGAAGCCGGGAGAGCGGAGTATGAAGCATCGCAGTAAGAGACATCCAGAAGCGAGAGAATGCAGGCCGATAGTACTATAGGGCTATTTCTGAGTTAGCTGGCTTCATGCCTATTTCAATCACCCGATACAATTGTATGGCAGAACTTTCAAGCTGATTTCCTGCGCCAACCAACGATGACAGCACCCAACGGAGTCCTGCATAGAAGAGCGGAGAGAGCAGTCGAGAAAACCAGAGTCAAAACAAAGATAGTGACAATCTGCAGTGGCTGAAAAGCGATAGCCTTTATCCAATCCCAATTCCACACGACATTACGCATCAAGAATATATGCGAAAGATAGATTCCAAACGTGAGATTTGAAAAAGTAGCGATCCTCGTCATTGTTTTTTTCCCGATTGACAGATGCGATGTCAATACTGTGACAGCCTTATACCAGGTCAAGCATTGCAGCGCCACAAATATACTGAGACACCAAAACACTTTGCTGTTGTCCACATCCAAGTGCAGCATTTTGACGATAATCGGTGCCGCGATGCACAGGGTATATATGGGCAACAGCTGGCGCAACCGGAACGGACAGCCGTAATTCTGCAGATACCACCCTAGCAAGAAGTAACCCGCATAGCCTGTAAAATAGTAGAATATGCCAGTGTTGGTCTCATTGAGCAGCAAGAACTTGGAGAGTATCGGATAGAGCAGAGAAATTCCCCATAGAAGAAGATAGAAGCGCACTTCGCGTTCAGTCGCGCGATTGAGCCAGCGGGCAAGAATCGGGACAAGAAAGTAAAGACCAGCCAGCGTATACATAAACCACAAGACACCATGCCCTTGACAACTGAAAGGAATGGAACAAACAGCGCGAAGCAGTTGCAAGGTGTCCATTCCATCTTCAAACATCTTGACGTATAGGTAAAACACCGTCCAGCAGAGCGTAGGCAGAAGGACCTTACCGATGCGCCGCCGCAGAAACATACCGCAGGACTTGAATTCGGACTCGGGGGGGGGTAGAAGTAATGCACCGCTCACCATAAAAAACAGTCCGATGCACGGAGAAGTAAGATAGCTGACGCCTCCATACAACTGTCCGACAGCATCACCACGCGGCATAGGCGAATGCATCAGCACTACCATCATACAGGCGATGATGCGCAAGATATCAAGATGAATCTGTCTTTGCTTCATATCATTTCATATTATTTTGTCATAGAAGTCCATCATACACTGACGGACAAAACCCTGTTCGAAACGTGAGCCGATCATCGGCCGGGCTTCCCGAGCCATCCCCTCGCGCATTGTATTGTCTTCAACCATTCTGACCATGGCATCAAAAAGAGCATCGGCATCCTTTGACGGAATCACAAGGCCGTTCTTTCCGTTTTCAATAATTTCCCGCGACCCGTTGATATCGGTCACTATAGATGGCAAGCCCATCGCTCCGGCTTCAAGTACAACATTTGGGAGACCTTCACGATAACTTGGAAAGACGAAGCAGTCACTCGCAGCATAATAGGCCAGCAAATCCCTGCCGCACTGCGTCCCGGGATACACGATGTCACTACACTCCTCGATCAGCCTCTCTGCCGCATCGGAGATGGGATCAAGACAACTCTCGAATCGTCCCACGAGAATGAGCCTCGCACTGAATCTCTCACGAACACGCATAAACGCCCGGACAAGTTCATCAATACCCTTATCCCTCACGATGCGTCCGACAAAAAGGAAAGTGAACTTTCCCAAATCCTTAATCTCGGCAAATCTGTCCGCATCAGCATTTTCTCTCCGCCAGTATTCCATATCCACGCCGCGCACATTTCCGTAGCCAAGCACACGCATTGGCTTCGACGTAACACACCGTTGCAAGTCTTCCATCACACCCATGCCCTCGGGTATGACATGGGTAGCGCAGGCACAAGTCAACCAGTCCGTAAAAATCAGAATCCTGCGCCTCAGTCCAACAGCCGTTGGCCACACGAGTCCAGTAAACGTGTGCACCCGCCGAGGAACTCTCACGACCCACGCCGCCATCATGCATAGTAACCCGGCTTTGGGAGTCATAGAATGGACGATATATGGCCGTTCTCTACGGAAGGCCCGAATCAGTTTCCACAACGACAAGATGTCCCTGAACGGAGCCACCCTGCGCCGCATCGGCACAGCTATCGTTTTCATTCCGTAGCGTTCACTCAGCTCGTCACTTTCCTTCCCCGG
>CAVECU010000133.1:0-4266 GCA_963614015.1 uncultured Eubacteriales bacterium | reverse complement strand
CCTCTGATTCTTGTAGGTGAACTGCACCCCGTGACGGATGTTGAGCTCATCCGAAAAGACAAATCTTCTGGCGAGTATCGTCTCCGCCGTCTCGGCATCCTCAAGCACGAAATAGTCGCGGTACGGCTGATCCTTCAGGATGGTAGAGCCCGAATACATCTTGTATTTCCCGCTGTCCATTATCGCCTTGGAGGCTTCGGCCGAAAGCTTGAGGAAATACTCGGCGGACAGGGTCACGGTCGAACCGTCCTCACAGGTGTATGTCTCATCGGCCACATCGTGATACTTCCTCCACGTACCCTCGAAGAGAGCTATCCTCGACTTGAGCGCATAAGCCGCATATTTGTTTATGCGATAGACGCCTTCGCTCCAGCTTGCCGGAAGTCCGGCGATGGCCTTGTCGAGATCTTCCATCACTTTCCGCATCACATATCCTCTGCTGTCGCGTGGACGGTAGAGCCCCTCCTTGTCTTTGTCAGACAGGACCTTGTCATACCACGGCACATCGCCGTATTTGCGGACTTTCTCATAATAGAAAAGCGCTCTGAAGAAATAGGCAATTCCGTCATATTGAGCCCTTATCGTGGCATTCTCGCATTTGACGGAGTGCTCCAGATAGTAGTTCAGGTTCCTGAGGTCGGACCACGTGCTTGAGCTCCACGACTCCGTCTCCGGAGTTCTGGTGCCTCTCTGGATGGCGCTCAAGGAGATATGATACTGCAGGTCGTTGTCCTGAAGGGCGCCGTCCGCAGTGTCGTCCGGCTTCGGGAACATGGCATAGAAGCCGTTGGTAGCGATTTTCAGTTCATTCTCATTGGTATAGAACGTCTCCGGAGAGAGATTCGTCTCCGGGAACTTGTCCAGGAAACCGCTGCATGAAGTCGCGGCGATGATTGACAGCCCGGCAACGAGAATATTGTATGTCTGTTTCATATTCATATCCATTTAGAAAGTTATGTCAACACCGAGCGACACCGTCCTGGAGAACGGGTAGATACAGTCATCCGCGGCAGAGTTGGTAGCCACTTCAGGGTCGATGTATTTGGTATGCCTCTTCATCGGAGACCAGTACCAGAGGTTCTCTCCCGTCATATAGAAGCGCACCTTGTCCACGACCTTGTTGTTCTTCAGCGGAAGCGTGTATCCCAACGTAATGTTCTTCAGACGCAGATATGCGGCATTCTGCAGATAGCGGTCGCTGGCGACGTTAAGCGCTCCGCCCGAGGAGGTGGAAGAATATCCCCTCCGTCTCGGGAAATACGTGTTGCGGCTGTCCTCCGTCCATGACTTGGACTCGAAATCCGAAGGGACGAACGAAGATGCCGGGAATCCGTAGAGAGACCAGAAATAGGAGCACTTGGCGGCAGGCCACCAGTCACAGTGACCCACGCCCTGGAAGAATACGGAAAGATTGAATCCGTACCAGTCGATATCACCCTTGAATGAGTAGGTGTAACGCGGCAGAGAGTTTCCTATGATACAGCGGTCGCCCGGGTCATCAACGGTATTCGCTCCCGTGTTGATGACGCCGTCACCGTTGCGGTCGACGAACTTCACGTCACCCGCCATCAGCCTGGCTTCCGATGCGATACCTGAAGTATATACGGCGTTGTTCACCGCCTTGTCGTTGATTCTCGACTGATATTCGGCTGCTTCAGCATCCGTCTTGAACAGGCCCTCCACCTGATAGCCCCACATTTCGCCGAGCCGTTTGCCGACATAGTGCTGCCCGAGAGATTTGTTCGGGTTGTCGAATTTGGTGATGGTGGTGATATAGTCTCCAAGAGAGCCGGCCACCGAATAGTACAGCGGCTTTCCGAGCGCAAGCACCTGGTCTTTCCACGCAACGGAGATCTCATAGCCCTTGGTCCGCAGGTCCGCGCCGTTGATCTTCGGAGAGCTCGTGCCGAACACGGCAGGAAGCTCCTGCGAAGACGTGAGCATGTCCTTGGTATCTCTGATGTAGAAATCGGCGTTGGCCGTGAGACGGTTGTCGAAGAATCCGAAATCAGCTCCGAGGTTGTAGGTCACGACCGTCTCCCAAGTAAGTCCGGCGGTGATGGCGCCCGGGGTGCTCACCTTAGGAGCCTGGGTGCTGCCATCGAAAGTATAGCTCATCATGGAAGTGGAAAGCGTGCTTATGTAGGAGTAGTTGCTTACCTGCTGATTGCCGAGGGAACCGTAGGAGAAGCGCACCTTGGCAAGATTCCACCAGTCCCTGAGCGGAGTGAAGAATCCCTCTTCAGACAGTCTCCATCCGGCGGAAGCCGAAGGATAGAACGCCCACCTGCTGCCGGAGGCGAATCTGGAAGAGCCGTCTTCGCGGGCCGACACCTCGAACAGATATTTTCCCGCATAGTTGTAGTTGAGCCTGCCGAAGAAACCGAGTGTCCTGTATGAAGTGTTGGACTCGTCGGCTTTCTCGATGGTTCCCTGCGCCATATTTATGAATGACAATTTGTCGGATATGGATCCTTTCTGGCGCACGGCAAGCGTGGAGCTCCTGTAGTCCTGGAACTGAGCGCCGGCCACGGCTGTGAAGTTGTGCTTCTTCCATGACTTGTCAACACTCAGATAGGCGTTGGCGATATGCCCGTCCAGACGGCCTCTGGATTCCTGATAGAAATCGTATATCGACCCGTTGGTGAAGTCCACGATATTCTTCATGTTCTTGTCCCAGGTGTTGGCCGTAGGGTAGGAACGGTAGCTGTTGTTGTTGTCCCGGAGCTTGTATGTATAGTCGGCCGTGAGACTCAGCCACGAAGTGAGGTCAAACACGAGACGGTTGGTCATCGTGAGATAATCCGTCTTGCGGGAGTTCTTGTTCCTTCCGTCCGTGAACACTCCGCCTCGGCCGGAAGCGATAGGAGAATCGGCGAACTGGATGCCGTTGGTGTACATCGTCGTAGTGCCGTCCGGGTTGACAGGGACGAGGGTAGGGCTGATGTTCTGGGTGATGTTCCACAAAATTCCGGTGCTCACAAGCCCCTCGGAGCCGTCCTGCTCCCAATATCCGCCGTAGTCATAGTCCGTCGCCTCGTAGCTGACATTGCCGGTATAGTTGAGCCACGGCTTCACTTTCGCATTCACCTTGGCACGGAACGAATAACCGTTCATGATATCTTCGCCGGCGTTGTTGAACACGCCCTCGCGGTACAGATAACGTCCGCTGACATAGTAGTTGAGCTTGTCGTTTCCGCCGTTGATGGTGACATTGTGCTCGGTCTCCGGACGAGTTCTCTTGAACACATAGCCGTACCAGTCGAAGTTTCCGAGATAGCGGTATTTGCCTTTCTCGTTGGTATATACCCACGGACGGTCCGGATTTTCGGTCTTGTCGTTGCGCCTTTCATAGAGCATCTGCATCTCCTCGTCGGTGTAGTTCCAGCCGTTGTAGCCTTTCGGCGAATGGAGAGTGAACCAGTTGGAAAGATTCACATAGTCATAGCCCGTGGTGATGAAATCGGTCTTGGTGGTGTTGAACGCCACGCCGCCGCGGCCGTTGTAATTGACCTTGAGCTCGCCGGATTTGCCGTTCTTGGTGGTGATGAGCACTACGCCCGCTGAAGCGGTGGCACCGTAGATGGAGCAGGCGGAAGCGTCCTTGAGCACGGATACGGACTCGATGTCATTTGGATTGACCTGAGACAGAGACGACTCAATGCCGTCCACGAGAATGAGCGGACTTCCGGAATTGAGAGACACCTGGCCGCGGATCTTGACCGAGTATTTGTTGCCCTCGACAGAGCCGTTGCCCATGCTCATCACGAGCGACGGGTCAGCGCCCTGAAGAGCCTGGGCCGCATTGGTGACAGGACGGTTGTTCAGATCCTTGCCGTCAATGACAGCGACAGCCCCGGTGAGGTTCACTTTCTTCTGTGTGCCGTAGCCGACCACGACCACATCGTCAAGAAGATTCTGGACATTGTTCAGGACGATGTTCACTTCCGCTTCCGTCCCGTTCACGATCACTTCCTTGTCGGCGAATCCTATATAGGAGACCACCAGCGTCACCGGAAATTCCACTCCGGAAATCTCGAACACGCCGTCTATATCGGTCGTGAAACCGGTCCTGGTATTCTTGACTATCAGCGAGGCTCCCGGAAGAGGTTCTCCCTGAACATCAACAACTTTCCCCTTGACAGTCCTCCTCGTGGCAGGAGATGCGGGACTTCCGCCCCCCCCGGGAGCCTGCCGCGTGATGGACACGCTGCTGCCGCTGATGACATAAGAGACACCCTGGCCTGCAAAAATCTGATCCAGGAC
>CAVECU010000132.1:0-4333 GCA_963614015.1 uncultured Eubacteriales bacterium | reverse complement strand
TTCGTCCACCTCGAAAACATGCTCTCCCGCCTTCACCAGATACCGGGTCTTGTCGATGATGCCCGGCTCGCAGAGCTCAAGCAGCCGCTTCGCATCCTCCGGGGAGATCTTCTGTTCCCATTCAAACCGCGAAGCGCCCGAGGCAGATCCCATTCCCTTGACGGTGATATAGGCTTCATCGTCTTTCAGCCTGACGCGGACAGTGCGCTCCGGAGCGGAGCAGAGATAGCCCTGCGCGATGCGGACAGCCTTGAAAGCATCCTTCCTGAAGTCCCCCTTTATCAGGAATTTCCTCTCTATTTCCAATGCCATGTAAGAAGCTGTTTTTAAATGAGTCTTGGAGGTTGTTTCATCTTTTTCGGCTGTAACACCTTCTCCGGAGCCGCAGACAAAATCCGTTATTACAATTTAAGGCGACGGCCGTGATATTCCACAAGACCGTCCAACGGCGACTTGATGACACGGCCCATGCTCATCCCGAACTCCGAGGCCACCTCGGCGAGGATATCCCTGTTGCAATACCCCACGGAGCCGACACAGTTCAAGCTGTATCTCTGATAACCGGGATACAACGCAACTATGTCGCGGAAAAAATCCCGGAAAGCGTCCCGTATGAGATCCCTGCAATACGGATAGACTCCGCTGTGCTCCCCCACCCACGTGCAGAACCCGGCGCAGTAGCGATTCGGCTTCGGCTTGCGATAGACCTGCTCAATGATCTCTTTCACATTCTTTCCGACAAGAGCATCAACTTCGGCATACACATCTGCCGGCATATTCCTCCGCGCATAATCCCGGAGAAGGATTTTCCCGATATAGCTTCCGCTCCCCTCATCGCCAAGCACAAATCCGAGCGAGCTCACATTCATCGTCACATTCCGCCCGTCATACAGGCAGCTGTTGGTTCCTGTCCCGAGTATGGTCGCAAACCCGGCATCATCCCCGAGCAATGCGCGTGCGGCCGCAAGCAGATCGTCCGATGCATATATGGTCTCAGCTTCGGGGAACACCCCGGCGAGAGTCTGACGCATGATGTCAACATCGGATCCGTCCACGCCCGAGCCATAGAAATATACCTCCCTCACATCTTCTCTGACAAAGGTTTCGGGAAGACTGTCGAAGATATCACTCCGGACATCAGATGCTGAGATGAAATTGGGATTGTATCCGAGACTGCTGAAGCGCCCGATGCCGCCTCCGGCGTCCGGCAGGAAAGCCCAGTCCGTCTTGGTGGAACCGGAATCTGCGATGATAATCATTTATGGACAACGCTTTGCGCCCGTCAGGCCTTCCGGCGATCCTCGCTCACGGCCCCGGGCAGCCGTAAAGATACGACTTTTGATCCAATCGCTGACAATCCGAGCGTTGGCCTGCCGGAAAGGCCGTGTAAGAAAAGAGAGGAATTATTTCAAAACAGCTTCTAAGCGTTAAGCTACCGCGACACGCGGCCGGAGCCGTTGCCGTTCATCAGAGTCTCCACTTCCGCTACGCTCACCCTGTTGTAGTCACCCTCAATCGTGTGTTTGAGACAGGATGCTGCGACCGCGAAGTCAAGAGCCTTCTGCGCATCGGCATATTCGATGAGGCCATAGATGAGACCTCCGCTGAAAGAATCGCCGCCGCCCACGCGGTCCACGATATCAGTGATGTCATAACGCTTCGACACATGGAGTCCTCCGCCGTCATACAGCACGGCACCCCACGTATTGTGATCCGCATTCACGGAACCCCTCAGAGTAATAGCCACCTTGGAAGCCTTGGGGAACTTGGCCATAAGCGACTTGGCGACGAACTCGAATTTCGCGCTGTCGATCACTCCGTCCTCGGCGTTGAAGCCCTCCGGCTTGATCCCGAAGACTTTCTCGGCATCCTCCTCGTTCCCGATGATGACATCACATCCGGCGACCAGCTCGGGCATCACCTCGGAAGCAGTCTTGCCGTATTTCCACAGATTCTTTCTGAAATTGAGGTCGCAGGACACCTTCACGCCGAGTCTTGACGCCGCTTTCACGGCCTCGAGGCAGACATCCGCCGCTCCCTGGCTTATGGCAGGAGTTATCCCCGTCCAATGCAGCCAATCCACGCCCTCAAGAGCGGCATCCCAGTCGATCATTCCGGGACGGATCTCGGAAATGGACGAATGCGCACGGTCGTATATGACTTTGCTCGGCCGGCTGACCGCACCTTTTTCTATGAAATATATGCCCATCCGGCTCCCGCTCTGCAAGCAGAAACGCACATCCACTCCGAGTCCCCGGAGCTCGGCAAGGCACGCACGTGCTATGTCGTTGTCAGGAAGGGCGGTAATGAATCTCGCATCCTCTCCGAAATTGGCCAGAGACACAGCCACATTGGCTTCTCCTCCGCCGAACGTCGCCTCGAATTCCCTCGCCTGTGAATATCTCTGATGTCCCGGAGTCGCAAGTCTGAGCATTATCTCTCCGAAAGCCGCAATCTTTGCCATAATACAAAAGCCGATTTGAAATGTTCCGTGTTTTACGCCAGCCCTCCGCTCATCTGTATCCTGTCCGGAGCGGCTGCGCAGGGCGCAAAGGTAAGAAAATTTTATTGATTCCGTGTGCGCACACGGAAATTTTTTTCATTCAGTATTTGCTATTTTTGTATCAGAAGCTGAACACATATGACACGAAACACACTCGGAGGCCGCGCCAAAGCAGCTCTCACATCAGCCGCCGTCGCCGCGGCGCTTGCGGCCGTCCTGCCCATCCCTGCGGAAGCACAGACATTTTCTTCAGACCGGTTCCGGGAGAAGACCCTGCGTCTGGACTATATCTTTTCCGGCACGGACAAGACTTGCGACATCGCACTTGCGGAGCTGTTGAGTCTGGACGGCTGGGCCGGTAGGCGCATCAATATGGCGGAAGTCCCATTGAGGGGCAACGGCCAGCTGACCATGACAGACCGTCAGAGCGGAGACACCCTGTACCGGATGTCCTTCTGCACTCTGTTCCAGGAGTGGCAGGCCACCGAAGAGGCCACACGGGTCCGCAGAAGTTTCGAGAACGTATTTCTCGTCCCGATGCCGGCGGCGCCTGCCGATGTGGAAGTGAAGCTCTTCGATTTCCATGGAAACATAGCCGGCTCGATGCGGCACGGCGTGGATCCGTCAGACATCCTGATACGCCCGGTGAAGGTGGAGAATCCCCACAAGACATTGCTCCGCAGCGGCAGTCCCGAGGAAAAGATAGACATAGCCATCCTTGCCGAAGGCTATACTGAGGATGAATCAGGAATTTTCTATGAAGACGCCCGCATGGCTGCGGATGCTCTGCTTGCGCACGAGCCGTTCAAGTCGATGAAAGACAAGTTCAACATCACGGCTGTGGCGGCACCGTCACAGGACAGCGGCGTGAGCGTGCCGAGAGAGCACAAATGGTGCAGGACGGCTGTCGGCTCGCATTTCGACACATTCTATTCCGACAGATACCTGACCACGCCGCATCTTTTCCGGATGCATGACGCCCTGTCGGGGATCCCTTACGAGCACATCATAATCCTCGCCAACACCGACACTTATGGCGGCGGCGGGATCTACAATTCCTACACTCTGACCACGGCGCACCATGAGGCGTTCGCTCCGGTGGTCGTCCACGAATTCGGCCACAGCTTCGGCGGCCTGACAGACGAATACGCCTACGATGACCAGTATGTGGAGTATTATTATCCCGACATCGAGCCTTGGGAGCAGAACATCACGACGCAGTGCGATTTCAGCAAGAAATGGAAAGACCTGTACGATGCGGGCCTCGCCTCTCTTGTGGAAGGCGGCGGATATCAGACAAAAGGGGTGTGGAGACCTTGTGAAGACTGCCGCATGCGGACCAACGCCGCACCGGAGTTCTGCCCGGTATGCCGGAGAGCTCTCCGCCGGCTCATCGAGTTCTATACCGCAGAGTGACGCTTCTTGCCCTCTGTTTTCTCTGCGAATTTCTTCTCGTCTATGACAAAGCGCTCGTGCACACCCTTGCCGACAAGTCCGGCCTCGTCATACACGGCCACCCGGAAAGTGATCTTCCGGCGGTCGATATCGATGACCTCCGACTCGCAGCGCACTGTCATCCCCACAGGCGTGGCGCTGTCGTGACTCACATTGACAAGGGTCCCGACAGTCTCCTGACCGTCTTCCAGATAAGGCTTGACCGACACCCGGCAAGTCTTTTCCATCAGAGCGATCATCATAGGAGTAGCCAGCACTTGCACGGTGCCGCTGCCGATATGGCTCGCCGTATGCTCCGGGAGCACTGTCATCCCGCCTGTTCCCTTGATTCCTATTTCAAGCATAATCTATTTATTTAGAAGAAGTTATAATGCC
>CAVECU010000131.1:2876-4452 GCA_963614015.1 uncultured Eubacteriales bacterium | reverse complement strand
ATCCAGGCCCCTCTGTAGAGCCATACGTGTGTGCTGTCCAGCCAGTTCTCACCCTCGTCCTTGAGCTGTTCGATGGCTTCGAGAGCGGCCTCCGTGCAGACTCTGTGCGTGCCGTGAGGGTCCGCCAGATCTCCGGCCATGAAAATCTGATCTGGGCGGAGCTTCTTTATGAGATCTTTGATGATGTCGAGGTCCGCTTGAGTGCGCGGAAGCTTCTTCACTCCGCCGGACTCGTAGAACGGCAGGTTGAGGAAGTGGACATTGGTATTGTCATTGAGTCCGAAGGACCTGTCGGCGCCCCTCGCCTCGCTGCGCCTGATGGCGGCCTTGATGGCAAGCAGCTCCTTCGGCTCCGGTTCTCCGGGCACTTTGGAATCGATGATCTTTTTCACCCGGTCGAATTCGTCCGCGAATCCTATCTGGTGTGCGGCGTCAAGGTGCTGAAGTACAACATCGTCGTGGACTGCGAGGTCTCCGGATGTCTCGTAGGCGACGTGGACATTGTGCCCCTGATGCACAAGGCGGATGAAAGTGCCGCCCATTGAGATGACATCGTCGTCCGGATGCGGCGAGAAGATGAGTACGGTCTTGGGATATGGCTCCGCTGACACCGGCCTCTGGCTGTCATCTGCATTAGGCTTTCCGCCGGGCCATCCGGTGATGGTGTGCTGGAGGTCGTTGAATACATCGATGTTTATCTTGTGGAACGGCCCGTACCGGTCGAGAAGCTCTCCGAGAGAATGCTCCAAATAGTCCTTCTGGGTCAGCTTGAGAATCGGCTTGTGGACTTCCTGACAGAGCCATACCACGGCTTTGCGGATGAATTTCCTTGTCCAGTCACAAGGTCCCACCATCCAAGGTGCGACCACTCTTGTGAGCAGCGATGCCGCAGTCTCGTCCGTGTAGCAGGTGATGTCCGGATGAGCCTGGAGATATGATGCAGGGAAATCGGCGCTCACCTCGCCTTCGGAGATGTTCTTCACGGCCGCTGCCTTGTCCTCGCCCCAGGCCATCAGGATGATCTTCCTGGCGCTCATCATTGTGTCTATGCCGATGGTGATGGCCGCCGCCGGAGTGTGCTTGAAGTCACCGTTGAAGTTCTTGCCCTGACGCTTGCGTGACCGGTAGGGAAGAAGGACCGTGCGCGTACGGCTCTGTATGGACGTGCCGGATTCGTTGAATCCCACCTGTCCGTGCTCTCCCATTCCTATTACAAGCAGGTCTATCCCTCTGGCCGCCTTGTCGAAGCTCTCGCAATATGCCGAGATCTCCTCTTGCGGCACGCCTCCGTCCGGGATATGGATATTCTCCTCCGGAATGTCCACGGCGTCCAGCAGAGAAGCGTGCAGGATGCTGTTGCGGCTCTGCGGCTCACCTTTCTTATATGGGTAATATTCATCGATAGAGAACACTTCCACGTTGCGGAAGGAGACTTTCCCCTCCTGGTATCTCTTGGTCAGGATATTGTACAGGGATGTCGGGGTCTTGCCGGTAGAGAGCCCGAGCTTGAATTTCCTGCCTTTGCAAGCATTGATGGATTCGATGATGATGTCCGCGATTTTCTCGCTGGCGCCGG
>CAVECU010000131.1:0-2866 GCA_963614015.1 uncultured Eubacteriales bacterium | reverse complement strand
CCGGTGGCCTGGTCGAATATTTCTGTCCTGATTTTTTCGAAGCTGTGCAGGATGTCGGACGGAATAGACTGTTCCCGCAGGCCGCCCTCTTTTGGCAAAGTAAAGTGTTTCATTATTATGTAGAAGTTGTTTTGAAATGGTTTCTCCCTGAAAATTGTTCCGGGTCACGCCTTGCGGCGGGAATCCACAAAGTTATGAAAGTTCTTGCAATAAGAAGTATATTTGCTGCCGGAACGGATAAAAAATCAGCTTGAAACACTTCTTCCCGATATGATAACTCATCCTCCGGTCAAAGTGAACCTCGGTCTCAACGTTCTGCGTAAAAGAGATGACGGCTATCACGACATAGAGACTCTTTTTGTCCCGAGCAGGCAGCTGTCGGATACACTGGAGATCGTCTGCGGCGATGACTGCAGCCTCACGGACGCACGGCTTGCGGCGTTGTACGGAGGGCGGAGCGCATATGGCGGGGCTGACGGCCAGGATGCGCCCGCAGAAGTCCCGCTGCTGTCCCGGGGCATAAGTCCGGACGGTGACCGTCGCCAGAGAAGATGGCGTTGACTGGGACGTGACGCAGGATCTCTGCGCCAGGGCCTACAAGATGCTGGATGCGGAATACGGGCTTCCGCCGGTGAAGATTTTTCTCGAGAAGACATCTCCAGTGGGGGCGGGCCTCGGAGGCGGCTCGGCCGATGCCGCATACACGCTGCGGATGCTGTCGGAAATGTTCGGGCTGCATCTTGACAGCCGGCGCCTTGCGGAGTATGCCGCACGTTTGGGGAGCGACTGCGCCTTCTTCGTCATGGAGAGGCCTATGCTGGGCGAGGGGCGCGGAGAGATTCTCTCGCCGTTCGGCCTCGGAATCACCTTGTCAGATCCCGGGGAAGGGCAGCCGCAATGCGGTGGATATGAGCTGAAAATAGTGGTCCCGGAAGGGATACATGTATCCACGGCCGAAGCATATCGGGGAATAGTTCCCGCCGTGCCAGAACGCCGTCTTGCAGATGTGCTGCGGATGCCGGTGTCCCGGTGGAGGGAATATCTGGTCAATGATTTTGAGAAGACGGTGTTTGCTGCCCATCCGGAACTGGCCGGGATAAAGCGTTCGCTGTACGAGTCGGGGGCTGTCTATGCTTCCATGTCCGGCAGCGGGTCCGCGCTTTTTGCCCTATATGAGGTATAGAATCTGCGGGCGGCGAGGCGGCTTACAGGATACGGTCGAGGAAACGGTATCCCGCCGCTTCGAGGATATGTCCGGTGCTGATGTCCACCACTGTTCCTTTGCGGACGGATTCGAGATCCGCAATGGAGCGGGACAGCTTCAATATCCTGGTGAACGCTCTTGCCGACAGACCCATATTTGTGACGAGTTTCTCCAGCAGGGCCTTGCCCTCATTTGACAGAGGACAGAAGTCCTGGAGCATCTGTCCGGACATCCCGGAATTGACGGTGACACCTGTTCCGGCAAATCTGGACGCCTGTATCTCCCTTGCGGCCTTCACTCTTGCCGCGACTTCCGCGCTTGTCTCGCCTTCTTTGCGGCGGACAAGGTCAATCGGGGATACCGGGTGCATGAACAGATGCACATCGATCCTGTCCATTATGGGCCCGGACAATCTGGACAGATAGGTCTGTCTCTGTCCCGGAGAGCAGGTGCAGCGGTTCTTCTCTCCGTAATATCCGCAGGGGCAGGGGTTGGCCGCGGCGACCAGCATGAACGATGCGGGGAACTCCACCTTGGCCCTGAGCCGGGAGATGACCACTTTCCTGTCCTCAAGCGGCCCACGCAAGGCTTCGGTGACGGACTTCGGCATTTCCGCGAATTCATCCAGAAACAGAATGCCGTTCTGGGCCAGAGAGACTTCGCCCGGCAGAATGTTGTCTCCGCCTCCGCCTCCGATTATCGCAGCCATCGACGCGCTGTAATGCGGGGCTCTGAACGGCCTTTGCCGCATCAGCCCATAGCCGACATTTCCTATGCCCGCCACCGAATATATCTTGCTCGTCACTATGGCTTCTTCCGTGAGCATCGGCGGCATTATCCCGGTCATCGCCTTGGCGAGGGAGGTCTTGCCGGAGCCGGGGCTCCCGATCATTATCACATTGTGACCTCCGCAGGCGGCTATCTCCAGCCCCCGTTTGGCTCCGTCCTGTCCCACTATTTCAGAGAAATCCATAAAATCCCTCCCGCTGCCGCCGGATGGCATCCTCCCGCCCTGCCGGCCTGACACGAGAAGCCCGCTGACATCCTCGTCTCCGGAAAGTATCCCGATGACATCGGCTATGCTTTTTGCACCATAGACCCGGACCCCCGGTATCTCCGCCGCCTCCGCAGCGGACGCTTCCGGAAGGATGCAGCCTGCGAATCCTTCATTCCTCGCATATTCGGCGACAGGAATGGCTCCCGGAATCGGTCTCACAGAGCCGTCCAGTCCCAGCTCTCCCATTATCAGGTACTTGTCTATCAGCGGCAGGCTGTGCTGACCGGATGCCGCGATGATGCCCAGGGCGATGGGCAGGTCATATCCGCTTCCGCTCTTGCGCATGTCCGCCGGAGCCAGATTGATGACGATCTTCTTGCCCGGTATGCGGTAGCCGATACTCTGAAGCGAGGTCATTATGCGGAGCAGGCTCTCCCTGACCGCCGCATCCGCAAGTCCTACCAGATGAATGCCTATGCCCGAGCTGATGTCCACTTCCACCGTGACCGGGACGGCCTGTATGCCGATACATTTGGCACAGAAAATATTTATGAGCATATGAAGCTGTTTTTAGAAGCTGTTTTGAAATAATTCCTCTCTTTTCTTACACGGCCTTTCCGGCCATTTTCATCTTTGTCATCGGTCACGTAGCCACCGCTACGCTC
>CAVECU010000130.1:0-4528 GCA_963614015.1 uncultured Eubacteriales bacterium | reverse complement strand
CCAGAATCATTCCAAGACAGATTCCAAATCACACGAGCAACATGCCAGATACCGGAGAAATACTGATAAGAGGGGCGCGAGTAAACAATCTCAAGAACATAACCGTGCGGATTCCGAGGGGCAAATTCACGGTGATCACCGGCATTTCCGGCTCCGGCAAGTCTTCGCTTGCATTTGACACGCTGTTCGCCGAGGGGCAGAGGCGCTTTGCCGAGAGCCTGTCGTCCTATGCCAGACAGTTCCTCGGCAGGATGTCCAAGCCTGATGTCGATGCCGTTGAAGGCATCCCTCCGGCCATCGCGATCGAGCAGAAAGTCAATGTCAGGAATCCCCGCTCCACGGTAGCCACGACTACCGAGATATACGACTATCTCAGAATGATATTCGCCCGCATCGGGCGGACATTCTCCCCGATTAGCGGTGTTGAGGTGAAGTGCCACAGCACCAATGACGTGATGGCATATGTCACGGGGAATGGCGCTCCTGCGGCCGTGTATCTGCTGGCTGATCTGGGCTGGGATGACAGGATCGACAAGGTGGAACTGCTGCTCTCGCTCAAGCAGGAGGGCTATTCCAGGCTCTACTCGGAGACGTCCGGTGCACTGCATATAGATGAAATCCTGCAGCGCTCCGTGGAAGGAGACTTCCCGGAAGGGCTGCTTCTGATGGTGGACAGGGTGAAGATGCCCGGGTTCAGCGGCGGGGAGCCGTATCTGTCCGGCGGAGAGCTGATGCCGATGAACGAGTGGGATGACCTGAGAATGCGTCTGCATTCGTCCATAGCGACTTCTTTCAGCAAGGGAGGGGGGACAATGTATGTCAGGCGGGAGCCTGCATCGTCCGCTGCCTCGACAAAGTGCTTTGTGAGCCGCTTCGAGGCCGACGGGATGACATTCAGAGAGCCTGACGAATATATGTTCAGTTTCAACAGCCCTCTGGGAGCCTGCCCCGTGTGCGGAGGTCTTGGCAAGATAATCGGCGTCAGCGAAGATCTGGTGATTCCGGACAAGACATTGAGCATATACGACGGGGCGATAGTCTGCTGGAGAGGGGAGAAGATGGGCTGGTTCAAGGATCATCTTGTCAGCGTGGCCGGGAAGTATGACATATCGGTGTTCGAGCCGTATCACAATCTCTCGCAGCGGGAGAAAACTCTTGTCTGGGAGGGGCACAAGGCTGATACTGAGGAAGAATCGCTGATAGGTATCAATGAATTCTTCCGATGGGTGGAGGCCAACAAATACAAAGTCCAGTACAAATATCTGCTGAACAGGTTCTCCGGCAGGACTGTATGTCACGAATGTCATGGCAGCCGCCTGCGCAAGGATGCGCTTTATGTGAAGGTCGGAGGAAAAGACATATACGAGCTGCTACGCATGACGGCCGGGGAGCTCCTGGATTTCTTCAAGGGACTCAAACTTACTGAATATGAGGACTCCATAGTCCACAAGGCGGTGGAGGAGATCGTGTCCAGGCTCCAGTACATTGCGGATGTGGGGCTGTCATACCTGACCCTGGACCGGGCATGCAATACCCTGTCCGGCGGCGAAAGCCAGAGAATCAATCTGGTGACGGCTCTGGGGAGCTCGCTTGTGGGCTCGATGTACATTCTGGATGAGCCGAGCATAGGTCTCCATCCCCGTGATACGGGCAGGCTCATAGATGTGCTCCGGAAGCTCAGGGACGCAGGCAATACCGTTGTGGTCGTGGAACATGATGCGGAAATCATCCGTGCGGCGGATCTCCTGCTAGATATGGGACCGCTTGCCGGAGTGGACGGGGGAGAGGTGGTCTTTCAGGGTGCGGTCACACCTCGGCTGACAGGGGATGAGATCGGCAGGTCGCTGACTCTGCAATATCTTGTCGGAGACAGGGTTGTCGCGTCCAGACAGAAGCGGCCGTGGACGTATTCAGTGACCGTGGAAGGCGCGATGGAGCACAATCTGAAAGATATCAATGTCCGGTTCCCTCTCGGAGTGCTTACGGTGGTGGCCGGTGTCAGCGGCAGCGGCAAGTCTTCTCTCGTGGGCGATATCCTGTACCCGGCTCTGTTCCGCAAGCTCAATGAGACCGGTCCGCTCCCCGGAGTGTTCCGGAAGCTTTCCGGCAATGTCGACCGTCTGTCCGCCGTGGAGTATGTGGACCAGAATCCGATAGGCAAAAGCTCCAGATCCAGTGCCGTGACCTACCTCAAGATCTATGACGACATCCGCAAGCTGATGAGCGAGCAGCAGGCGGCCAAGGTGAACGGGTTCACTCCGTCATATTTCTCTTTCAATCAGGACGGCGGGCGTTGCTCGGAGTGTCAGGGCGAAGGATATGTGCATATCGGGATGCAGTTCATGTCGGACGTGACGATGCTCTGCGAAGCCTGCGGAGGCAAGAGATTCAAGCCGGAGATTCTGGAAGTCAGATATCAGGGCCGGAATATAGATGACATCCTGAATATGAGTGTCAGCGAGGCCATCGAGTTCTTCGGAGCGCAGAATGAGCCGTTCGCCAAGTCCATCGCCAGGAAGCTTCAGCCGCTTGTGGATGTGGGCCTGTCCTATATCAAACTCGGGCAGAGCAGCAGCACCTTGTCGGGCGGCGAAAGCCAGAGGATAAAATTGGCGTATTTCCTGTCCATGAATTCCGGTGCGGAAGCCTCATACGGCAAGAAGATGATGTTCATATTCGACGAGCCTACGACAGGCCTCCATTTCTTCGATGTGGAGAAGCTTATGCGCTCTTTTGATGCGCTTGTCTCAAGGGGGCACACCGTTGTAGTCGTAGAGCACAATGTCGATGTGATGAAAGCTGCGGACTGGCTGATAGAACTCGGACCGGATGCTGCGGACAAAGGCGGAGAACTTGTGTTTGAAGGCCCTCCGGAAGAGCTTATGCGGAAGGGCGGCACCTGCACCGCCGAATATCTCAGGACAGGCCGGTAAGGGCGCTCTTGTCCACTCTCCATCCGACTCCGGCCAGCCCCGTTCCTGTGGGTTTCACGGTTATCCGGTAGCAGCAGTTCCGCCTCACATCGAAGTTCCCGGGCCCTTCGCCGAGATAGAACCTGTAGATGAGGTAGTTCTCCGCTCCGGTGTGCAGCGCCTCCGAGATGTATTCTATCTTCAGCTCGATATATGAGCATACTTCCGAGACGGCATCAGGCTTGCCGTCCAATACATTTTCTTCTTCTCCCGATATGTCCGGGAGAAGATCCCCCTGCAGATTCTCCAGCATATACAGGCTCACCGTCCGGCTGACCCCGGCATCGGCGTCTATGTTGAGCGCATCCGCTTCCGACAGGCTGTGGATGAAGCCTTGACTGAATGTGTCCGTCCTCCCGGTGGCCCTGCTGTCCGCAAAGGCGTTGACCGAGCGCGGCGAGCCGCAGATACGGGCGCTCCTGACGTGGAATTTCACATTTGCATCGAGGGACGACCTGTCAATGGCGAGAGTGATCCTGGACATCAGCCGTGTCATCTGCACGGAGACTGTCCGCATATCCCGACTGACGGTGACGGCGGCTTCTCCGGACATCGGAATCCCTCGGCTGTATTCATCCGGATAGGCCATATGATAGCGGAACTGTCTGATATCCTCGGCGGTGGAGATTCCTTTCATCTCGAATCCGAAATTGGCGCAGGCGAATATCCGGCATTCCGTGCCCAGAAGCCATTCCGTGTCCCATCCGTCCGGACATCCTGTCTTGTCAAGTCCGCGCAGGAAAGCTCTGGACACAAGGCAGCCGTCGCTGTCGAACAGAAATATGTTGAGGTCGCTTATCTTCTCTTCGTCCGGAGCTGCCGCCCGGGTCTCATAAGCTTCCCCGCAGCGGAAGTCAATATGGATGCCGCATATCTCCTGTGCCGCATCAGGGCCTGCGGGGATGTCTTCCATGGAGCATCCGGGCAATGTCGCAGCCGACATCGCCGCCATGATAGCCGCTCCGGATGCCGCCCTGAACGCTGAGGCGAGCGCCCCTGTGACAGCCTCGGTGAATACTGCCGGAGCTCCATTTGGATCTGCGGCGGAAGACGCCGCACGGCGGCGCGAACCCATACTGCGATGTAGATGTAACTTCTTCATATTCAGGAAAATCATATCGGAGATACACATAGCGAATGAGGATCTGTTTTGAAACGGCTCGTCAATATGGGATGATACGCTCATCCTTCGTCTCCCACGGCGCCAAGCTTATGCGGTAGCGTATGTCGCCGGGATCTATGGCGATGTCAGGAGACGGGACGCCCTTTCGCGTGAGAGTGATGTCAAACGAATATGTGATGTTCCTCAGAACTCCCTGTCCGTCAGCTGATCCGGAGCGGCTGACGGATGCCGCCGGGCGGTTGATGTCTATCGGATAATATGTCTTCCTGCCGGCAAGTTCGCCCTCTATGACAAGTCTGGTGAAAGGTGAGCCGAGACTCTCCTCGCTGCAGCTGCTGGGATAGCAGTACAAGCTGATGTCCGGAAATACGGCGGAAGTCCCTACCTCCGGTATGATCTTGCCGCAGTGCAGCATCCCCGGCTCCGCGAGGCC
>CAVECU010000129.1:0-4539 GCA_963614015.1 uncultured Eubacteriales bacterium | reverse complement strand
TCGATGGCGATGGACGCATTGCATACGATCTTGACGGCCTCCGGAGCTGCGGCATACGCCACATAGACACCTCCCAGGCTGGTCCCCGCCACTATCTCCGGCGAGAACACCCGCACATATTCTTCTATCACGGCTATACTCTCTTCCGGATTCTCGTTCACCTCCGGACAGATCCATTCATATTCCGGGAAATACTTCAGAAATGCGGACCTCGTGCCCGACTTCGCTCCGGAGCCTATTCCGTGCACATATATGGCATATGGCTTCTTGTCATTCTCCAACATAACCGTTCAGAACAGCTTCTAATATTCCTCCCAGGACTTGATCTGGATGTCATCCGGCGAGATCGAACAGAATGCGCGGATGAACGCGACCGCGAGACGGGCGTTGGTGAACAGCGGAATATTGAAATCAATGGCCGTCCTGCGGATATGATAGCCGTTGGAAAGCTCCTGCTCCGAGAAATTCTTCGGGATATTGATCACCATATCCACCGCCTTGTTGCGGATCATGTCCAGAGCCGGCGTGAAACGGTCCTTGAAATTGGGATTGTCACACTCCGAAGGCCAGAGCACTCTGGTGCAAGGAATGCTGTTCTCCACGAAATACTTGTATGTACCCCCCGTCGCAAACAGCTCATACCCGCTGTTGTACAGCAGCTTGCAGGCATTGAGCATATCGGCTTTCTGAAGCGGGTCGCCGGTGGAGAGAAGGATCCTCTTCTTCGGGACAGTGTTGCCCACTGAGAGAATGGACTTCAGCAGAGCTTCGTCCAGATTGTCTCCGATGCAGCCCACTTCCCCAGTGGAAGACATATCCACTCCGAGCATCGGGTCAGCCTCTTCCAGCCTTGCGAACGAGAACTGCGAGGACTTGACGCCGACATAGTCCAGATCAAACGCATTTTTCTGCGGAGCTGCCGGATGGAGTCCGAGCATCACCTTGGTAGCAAGCTCTATAAAATTGATTTTGAGCACTTTGGATACAAACGGGAAACTTCTGGACGCCCGCAGGTTGCACTCTATGACCTTGATCTTGTTTTCCTTGGCGAGGAACTGGATGTTGAACGGCCCCGAAATCTCCAGCGCTCCGGCGATCTTCCTCGCTATCTTCTTGATGCGGCGGACCGTCTCCACATACAATTTCTGCGGAGGGAACTGGATCGTGGCGTCACCGGAATGCACGCCGGCATATTCGATATGCTCGGAGATGGCATAGGCGAGGATTTCACCGCCGTCGGCGACGGCATCGAACTCTATCTCCTTGCACCGGGTCATGAACTTGCTGATGACCACCGGATGCTCCTTGGACACTTCCGAGGCGAGAGACAGGAAATGCCTCAACTGCCCCTCGTCATAGCAGACATTCATCGCCGCGCCCGACAGCACATAGGAAGGCCTTACGAGCACCGGGAATCCGACACGCGAGATGAATCTGTCCACATCGTCCATCGTCGTGAGCTCGCTCCACTCCGGCTGGTCCACCCCGAGCGAATCCACGATGCTCGAGAACTTGTTGCGGTCTTCCGCCTTGTCGATATTTCCGGCCTTGGTGCCGAGAATCGGAACCGAAGCGCTGTCCAGCCTGAGCGCCAGATTGTTCGGGATCTGGCCGCCCACCGAGACGACGACTCCATGAGGCCGCTCCAGCTCGATGATATCCATGACTCTCTCGTATGTGAGCTCATCGAAATAGAGCCTGTCGCACATGTCATAGTCCGTGGATACGGTCTCAGGGTTGTAGTTGATCAGGACTCCCCTGTATCCCTCCTTGCGTATGGTCTCGATGCAGTTGACGGAGCACCAGTCAAACTCCACGGAGCTTCCTATGCGGTATGCTCCCGAGCCGAGGACGACCACCGACTTGCCGTCATTTTCATAACTTATGTCGTTGAACGAGCCGTTGTAGGTCAGATACAGATAGTTGGTCGCCGCAGGGTACTCCGCCGCGAGAGTGTCTATCTGCTTCACCACCGGGACGATGCCGCAAGACTTCCTGAACGCCCGCACGATGTCCTGATTGACGCTGGCGCGGCCGCTGTCCTTGTAGATGGCGCGCTGTATCTGGAAATCAGAGAATCCCTGACACTTCGCCTTGCGAAGAAGCTCCACCGGCATGGTCTCCACGGCGGAGTATGCACTCATCTCGTTGTAGGTGGACACGATATTGGAGAGCTTGTCGAGGAACCATTTGTCTATCTTGGTGAGATCGTGGATCTGATCGACAGTGTATCCGGCTCTCATCGCCTTGGAGATCACGAATATCCTCCTGTCTGTAGGCTCCCGCAGGGCCTCATCCACATTGGCCACCTGCAGTTCCTTGTTGCCCACGAAGCCGTGAGCGCCCTGCCCGATCATCCTGAGACCTTTCTGTATGGCCTCTTCAAATGAGCGTCCGATGGCCATCACTTCTCCGACACTCTTCATGCTGGAGCCAATCTTTCTGGAGACTCCGTGGAACTTGGACAAGTCCCACCTCGGTATCTTGCAGACTATATAGTCCAGCGCCGGCTCGAAGAACGCCGGTGTCGTCTTGGTGACGGAATTCTTCAGGTCGAACAGTCCGTATCCCAGCCCCAGCTTGGCCGCGACGAAAGCCAGCGGATAGCCCGTAGCCTTGGATGCGAGAGCGGACGAACGGGACAGACGGGCATTGACCTCGATGACCCTGTAGTCCATCGCGTCCGGGTCATAGGCGTACTGGACATTGCACTCGCCCACGATGCCTATGTGACGGACAATCTTTATGGACAGTTCCCTGAGGAAGTAATAGTCCTTGTTGGAAAGGGTCTGGGACGGAGCGACCACGATGCTTTCTCCCGTATGGATTCCGAGCGGGTCGAAATTCTCCATGTTGCAGACCGTGATGCAATTGTCATACTTATCCCTCACCACCTCATATTCAATCTCCTTCCATCCTTTAAGCGACTTCTCGACGAGCACCTGCGGAGAGAATGAAAATGCCTTGTCGCACAATTCCTCAAGCTGCGCGTCATTCTCGCAGAATCCGGAACCGAGACCGCCCAATGCATAGGCGGCCCTGATTATCAGAGGGTATCCGAGCTCTGCGGCAGCCTTCTTCGCCTCCTCCATATTCTCGGCGGAATGTGACTTGATGGTCTTGACGCCGATCTCGTCAAGCTTCCTGACGAAGAGCTCCCTGTCTTCGGTATCCATTATGGCCTGCACCGGAGTACCCAGCACCTCAACGGAATATCTGGACAAAATCCCCTTTTCGTACAGTTCCACGCCGCAGTTGAGAGCCGTCTGGCCTCCGAATGACAGGAGAATACCCTGCGGATGCTCCTTCGCTATGACTTTCTCCACGAAATACGGGGTCACCGGAAGGAAATAGATCTTGTCCGCGACGCCTTCCGAAGTCTGCACTGTGGCGATGTTCGGATTGATGAGCACGGTCTCAATCCCTTCTTCACGCAGAGCTTTGAGCGCCTGCGAGCCGGAATAATCGAATTCGCCGGCCTGACCGATCTTGAGGGCCCCGGATCCGAGGATGAGGACTTTTCTGATATTGGAATTTTTCATTTTCTACAATTTGCTTATGAACTCGTCAAACAGGAATTCCGTGTCCGTAGGGCCGCTTGAGGCTTCCGGGTGAAACTGCACGGAACAGAAAGGCTTGGACTTGTGGCGGATGCCTTCGTTGGTGCCGTCGTTCATATTCACGAACCAAGGCTCCCAATCGCTTCCGAGGGCAGATGTATCCACCGCATAGCCGTGATTCTGGGATGTGATGTAGCATCTGTTCGTACCGATCATCCGGACGGGCTGATTGTGGCTCCGGTGTCCGTATTTGAGCTTGTATGTGCCGGCTCCGGCAGCACGCGCAAGGAGCTGGTTGCCCATGCAGATGCCGAATATCGGCTTGTCACGCAGCATCGCCTTCCGGAGTCTGTCCACCGTCACATCGCAGAATTCCGGATTGCCGGGGCCGTTGGATATGAAGAGTCCGTCATAATCGAGCGACAGGAAGTCGTAGTCCCACGGCACTCTGATCACTTCCACTCCCCTGTCCACAAAGCATCTGAGGATATTGTGCTTCACACCGCAGTCCACAAGTACGATTTTTTTGCTTCCGGTACTGCCGTAGCGGATCACTTCCTTGCAGCTCACGATGTCTATCTGGTTGTCCAGATTGGGGTCGCGGATGTCGGAAATGCTTTTGGCGGCGCATCCCTCCGGAGCAAGCGTCCCGAGCATCGAGCCGTTCTCTCTCAAGACCTTTGTGAGCTCCCGGGTATCCACCCCGTAGATGCCTGGTATCTTCTGCTCCTTCATCCATTCGTCAAGACTCTTGACAGCGTCCCAATGGCTGTATTTGAATGAGTATTCCGATATTACAAGCCCCCTGACCCAGATCTTGCCGGATTCCATATTGAGTGAGATGCCGGAGCGGACGGCGTCTTCGTCCGGAACTCCGTAATTGCCTATGAGAGGATATGTGACGCACAGGATCTGTCCGGAATAGGACGGATCGGTAAGGCTCTCGGGGTAGCCCACCATCGCAGTGGAGAACACCACC
>CAVECU010000128.1:0-4599 GCA_963614015.1 uncultured Eubacteriales bacterium | reverse complement strand
CGACCTCACCAAGATCGATGAAGAAGGAAGTCTGTATGACGACTATGTGCTGCCGCTCCGCATCTCCTCGTCCACCGGCGAGCCAATGGGACAGGACAAATATACCAAAGTGCTGGCTCACATAGGGTTCAAGAACGACTATTCCGGCACTTACAGCGGACAGGGCGTGGTGACCCAGCAGGGGACGACCTATACGACCGAGACTACCGGCCTCCAGCTCTATGCCATCAACAATGATGTCTGCTATATGTTCGTCGGGAACAAAACCCGCTCCAACACGGCCGACTATCTGAATTATGTGGTGGAGATCCACCGCGATGTCCTGGGCGACATTTCACTCGTGTGCGATAATGAGGCTCTTCAGTTTGAGCCTTACGGCGCCACGCTGACCAGGAAATACACCTACAACTACACGGATCAGAGATACTATACGGAAGTGACTACTCTGCAGGTGTCGTACAGATATCTGGACAGCACGCTTTCCGAGCCTTTGACAATGACGTTCGAGGGTACGTTCTCCATGTCGAGAGATGTGCTCCGCGTGGAGTATCCTGACGTGGATGTGGAAGAGTAGCGGCTTCTTAAGTAACATTAGATGAAGTACATTATGAAATACATAAAATATTTGTTTCTCGCCTCGCTGCTTGCTTTGGGCTCCTGCGGAGAGGACGAAGTCAACGACAACGTGATCCCTGACGATGCACAGGAGCTGAAAGTGGATTTCACCCAGGTGAGCATCGCGCAGGGCGACGAGCGGACGGTGAACATCGTCTCCGGCAACGGCGGCTATGTGGCGACTTCCGCCAATGAAGAGGTCGTGACGGCTGAAGTGAACGGCAATGTTGTGACACTGAAAGCGTTGGATTGCAAGAACGATGCGCGGAGCGTCGTATATCTCAAAGACAAATATGACCAGTGTGTCAAGATCTGGGTGGAGACCGCTGCGATATTCGACCTGAAACTCAGCAAGAGCCTGCTCACGCTGTATTCTCAGGTGGACGGTGCCGATGAGGATACTATCCGCATCTGGACAGGCAACGGCGGCTATACCGTAGGCTTCCACAAGGAGGAGGGCGCGGCTGATCCGACCTGCGTGATGCTCAAGGCGGACAATCTGGACGAGACCGGGATGTTCACCGTCAAGGGCCTTTCTCAGGGCAGCGCGGAGCTGGTGGTCAAGGACAGGCAGAATAAGGAGTCTTATGTCACGGTGAACGTGATAGCGCCGAAACCTATCCTCACTGACGCCGACGGCGAAGGCGTGCTGATCAAGGCAAACCAGGGAAGCGCCCAGGTGAAGATCACGAGCGGCAACGGTGAATATCAGATCTGCGATCCGGGCGACGGCAAGATAATCCGTCTGGAGATCTACGGCAATACCGTCACCGTCACGGGCCGCAGAGCCGGGACGACGTCATTTACCGTGACGGATGCCAAGAAGCAGGTTTCACAGCCGATACAGGTGACTATCGCGCCTGACAAGCGCTATGCGATGAACATCGCGAAAAGCTACGCGGTATGGGCTCACTTCGGAGAGATGACCGGTGACGGGCTCGCCGCAATCAAGGAGCAGACCAACGGCTTCAAGCTGAAGCAGATGACTTGGGAGCTGGTGACCCGTGTGGATGCTACCAACTGGTTGCAGACTTTCATGGGCAAGGAAGGCTATTTCATCCTTCGAGGCGGAGACTGGAGCAACAACGGCGGCAAGCAGATGGAGCTGGTGGGAACCGGTGACAAGCTCAAGCTTAGAACCGGACACAACGCATTCAAGCTCGGAGAGTGGATGCACATCGCCCTTGTAGTTGACTGCTCGAAGGCGCAGAGCGACTACAACAACAAGTACAAGTTGTATATCAATGGACAGCAGGTGCTTTGGTCTGACCAGAACAAGACGGACATCAACTATTCCGAAATCGACCTCTGCGCCGGCAATGACGGCGGCCGCGTCACCATCGGAAGGGCTTGCGATTCACGGCGGTTCCTTGCCGGATCCATCCTCGAAGCCAGGATATGGACTGTCTGCCGCACCGTGGATCAGCTGAAAGCGAATGCGATGGAGCTTAAGGAAGAAAATCCGGAAGGCCTGCTCGCACGCTGGGACTTCTCGGCCGGAGCACCGGTATCCTACATCGAGGACGGCACGAATTCGGATCACGAGCTGCTCATGCACATCTGCAAATATGACGGCTGGGGAGATACCGAATTCCCTATGACAGGGTTCGAGGATGTCACGGACATCACGGTGCCTTTTATCTAATCTTCTAAAAGGAAAGAAAATATGAAAGCGATATATAGATTGTTTGTTTGCGGGCTTATGTCTTTGCCGGTGCTGTGGGCATGCAGTGACGGCAAGGACCTGGACGAGGACATCCTGTCGGGTGATAACATCTCTCCGGTGAGCTCGTTCTCGGTGGAGACCACCGGCTCCGATGTGGAGCTGCTGGTGAAGTGGACCAATCCGCAGAACCGTGACCTTGATGTGGTGGAAATCTCATACAAGGACGTGGCTGACTCGGTGACGACCCGCGCTGAATTTTCTCCGGGCTACATAACTCTCCCCGCAAAGAGCGGGGAGGTATGCGAGTACCTTCTCACCGTGCCGTACTACTCCGTTTATGAAGTCGCCGCCGTCGCCATCAGCAAGAGCGGACAGCGCTCGGTCGTGGAGAGCAGACGCCTTTCCCCGTATCGGGAAAAAGAGGAGGAACAGGATCTGCAGCTGCCCGATATGCTGGGCAGGGCGCATTCCTATATGACCACTCTCATCGGCTTGTATTTCGGCAAGAGTTCACGCAGCTGCTGGCGTACCTGGTACCCGTATTCCGGAGGTGAATATTGGGACGGAGATGCTCTGGTATGGGGGCAGGGAAGCGGTCTGTCGGCTTTCGTCGCCATGCGCGAGGCGAGCAGGCAGAGCGAAGTGGAGAATCTCTACGCGTCGATGGATGAGATGATGTTCAAGGGTATACAGTATTTCTACCAGTATGACAACGGCAGATGGGCCTATTCCTGCTATCCGGCCAAGGGGAATGACCGCTATTACGATGACAACGTGTGGATAGGTCTGGATATGGTGGACTGGTATATGGAGACGAAAGATCTGCGTTTCCTCACGCAGGCCGAGGCCGTATGGAACTATCTTATCACTTACGGATGGGATGAGACTTGCGGCGGCGGAATCCACTGGAAGGAGCTGAACAACCACACGACCAGCAAACATTCCTGCTCGACCGCTCCTGCTGCTGTCCTCGGCTGCAAACTGTATCAGGCCACAAAGCAGCAGACGTATCTGGACTGGGCGAAGAAGTGCTATGACTATATGCTTACGTACCTGCAAGATCCGTCGGACCACCTGTTCTATGACAATGTTCGTCCGAACTCCTCGGATGCGAATCTTGCCGGCGATGTGGAGAAGAACAAGTATTCCTACAACAGCGGGCAGCCTCTGCAGGCGGCCTGCCTTCTCTACAACATAACCGGTGAGCAGGCGTATCTTGACGAGGCCAAGGCCATCGCCGAAAGCTGTCACGCCAAGTGGTTCACTCCATATCGTTCCAAGGAGCTCAATCTGACGTTCAACATCCTGGCTCCGGGTAACGCGTGGTTCAATACGATCATGTGCCGTGGCTTCCTGGAGCTGTATTCGATTGACGGTGACCGCAAGTGGGTTGATGACATCGAGAAGACCATGCTGCACGCCTGGGAGAGCAGCTGCCATCAGGGCAACAACCTCCTGAACGATGATGACTTGCGCGGCGGGACTACCAAGAGCAAGTGGGAGATACTGCAGCAGGGAGCTCTTGTGGAGCTGTATGCCCGTCTTGCAGTGCTCGAGCGTGAAGGCCGATAGGAAAAGTGGCAGTCAGGCCGTCGAACTTGCAGAGGAAATGCTGATTTCCATTACATTTTTTTGCAAATATGGATTTCCGGTTGTACCTTTGCAACCGAACTAAAACGTTATATGATTTTTTAAATCGTTAGCCTTTACGGCCTAACCAAACTTTATCAATCCTATATAGGTAACACACTACTAACTTACAATTGCGGCCGGCAGTGATGTCGGCCGCAATTATTTTTATTTGATTCAGTCCGGTTAAAATTTTTAAAACGATTCGTATTTGTGAGTTAATTTGAGATTGCTATTTTTGCAGTTCGGGATGTCGTTATCAATCGAAGTGAATAATAATTCATTGTTGTATAAAGACGATCCCGGCGTTTTTCTTCGGGTACGTGTGTTTTTTAAGGAGGTCAAGTTATGACATCAATTCTAACCTTCAAGCGTCTGTTTCTCTGCTTGTCCATGGTTGTTTTCTCAAGCTCGTTTTGTCGCGTGGCTTCCGCGCAGCAGAGTGCGGTCGTGGAGGTCAAGGGTGTCGTGACTGATTTTCAGGGGCAGCCTCTCGTCGGGGTGGCCGTCAAGGTTGAAAACTCCAAGACCTACACCGAGACAGGCATTGACGGCCGCTATTCCATCAAAGTCAGGAATCCCAAGACCGCAAGTCTGGAGTTCTCGCTTCTCGGCATGATCCCTAAGACGGTGAAAGTCAAAGGGGGGGGGACAATCAATGTAACTCTTGAAGAAGACACCTTCAACAT
>CAVECU010000127.1:1933-4600 GCA_963614015.1 uncultured Eubacteriales bacterium | reverse complement strand
CTCCATCAGAACCTTGTCAGTCACATCGGACGAGAATCTCACCGAATCCATATCGTATCCGTCCTCGCCGCTGCCGCTCACCAGACGATGATGATACCATATACTCAACAGACTGTCAGTCACCTCCAAAGTATAATCCTCCGGCGATATGCCGCCGAGTGCGGATGCCGGGCCCTCGGCGATCGCGACTTCGGATTCATCGATATATGCCGTATCTTTCAGGGCCTCGATCTCCTGCAGGAGCGAGTCCAGCATCGTGCGCAGCCTCTGATTTTCCCGGATCAGTTCTTTTCTTGGCTTTCTCTTCCCGGACCCGAAAAACTGAGCTGAAGCATCGGGGGCTGTCACAAAAAGAACTGCAGCCGCCAAGGCGGCATATTTCACGATGTCGGCAAATCTCGTCATCTCAGAAGCTGTTTTGAAATACTGCTTGTCAAAATCTCAATCCGATCCGAAGACCCACTCCGCTGCATCCTGTCATCATGGGACGTGTGCGCACACCTCCTGCATCGAAGCCGGACGCGGCGGAAGCGTAATAGTTGTCAGGAGCCACCACAGCCGGGGCTATGTCCATCGACAGGTCGTCCGTCAACTCGAAATCGTGCATATATGCAAACACATTGGCATCCACGATCTGAAGCACATAGAATCCCAGCACCGCAACCGCAGCATAATCCCTGTAGCGCCTGAACACGTCACGGTAATATTTCGCCGTAGAAGCCTGCACAGGACCGTCATAAGTGGAATTCTCCATGGTGGCCTCGTTGTAGATCCACCTGAAACGGCGGTAATTGGTATTGTTGAGCACAAAGAAATGCGCCGATGTCATCAGCGCCGTATAGTAGATCGGTATCTTCCAATATTCCTTGTTGTAGGCCTGCCCGAGTCCCGGCAGCAGCAGGGCATACAGCGTGGCTTTCCCCGGCTGCGGATATTCGCCTCTGCCATAGTTCGCAACACCGTCCAGCAATGACCCCCAATACACAAGCCCCGTACCCAGGAAACACAGATTGCTCGCGGTACGGAAACTCTTGTCCCCCTCGACATTGTATTTGTGGCGGAAATAGATGCCCGCTCCGGCCGTGGCGGCCATGCCTCCGTATATGACAGGCAGTTTCCAATACTGACGGTTGTAGATCTGCTGCGTACCGACAAAGACCGAAGAGCCTGCGAACATCACGCCTATCCGGGCATCCCGCTTGTGAGAAGCTCCTCCGAAGAACTCCTTGAAAGTGAATGCGGCATCGGTGGAATCACGCGCCGTGGTGTCATTCTCGTCATTGTAGCTCTGCGAGAATGCGCTTTCCTTGAACTGCCCCCACGCGTCGGCGGAGAACAGAATCAGGCACAGCAATGTGACCGGCAATATCTTCAGCAATCTTCTCGACATCGGACGGATCAGATATTGGAATCATCCAGCGCCTTGAGGAAGCGCTGCATCTCCCCGTCTGACGAGAAGCGGATCGTCATGGTCCCGCCGCCGGACGAAGATCTCTTGAGGCTGACGCCTCTGTCAAAATACTTCCCGATATGCTCCAGGACCTTGTAATACTCTTCCGGGAGCTCCTCCGAAGACCCGTCCGGACGGTGATCCGCCTTGCCGGCCTGACGCACCTTGTCTTCAAGCTGACGCACCGAAAGGCCGTTCTTGATGACGGCATCGCAAAGCTGTTCCTGCACTTCCCGGCTTTCGCATCCGAGCAGCACCTTGGCGTGCCCGACGCTGAGAAGACCCACCTTGAGGTCGTGCTGCACCTTCGCCGGCAGATTGAGCAACCTCAGATAGTTGGCCACTGACGCCCTCTTCTTGCCCACGCGGTCGGCCATCTGCTCCTGAGTGAGACTGCACTCGTCGATAAGCCTCTGATAGCTCATCGCCACCTCGATAGGATCGAGATTCTCCCTCTGGATATTCTCCACAATCGCCATTTCCAGCATGCCCTGATCGTTGGCGTCCCGGACATAAGACGGGATCATATCCATCCCGGCCATTCTGCATGCCTTGAACCGGCGCTCGCCGCTTATGATCTGATATCTGTCGGCGGACTTGCGCCTGACCGTAATCGGCTGGATGAGGCCGAGAGTCCTGATGGATTCAGACAGCTCTTCCAACGCCTCCCGGTCAAACGACATCCTGGGCTGAAACGGATTCGGCTCGATCATATCCACCGGAATACGGAGAATATCCGCCATATCCTGCGGCTTGACCGCAGCCCCGACTATTTCCTTATGCACATACCCCACAGGGCTGCGCAGCGAATCCAGATTCCCCGTATCGCCGAGCAATGCTCCGAGCCCTTTTCCCAATCCTCTCTGCGGTTTACTCATAATAGTCTGTAAATTAATCTACTTCACGCATTTCCGGCACCTTCCGGCACTCTGTTCTTCTCAAGCACTTCCTTCGCGAGATTGAGATAATTGGAAGTACCGTTGCTCATCACGTCATACAGGATGATAGGCTTGCCGTGCGACGGAGCCTCGCTCAATCTGATGTTTCTCTGGATTATAGTTTCAAATACCATATCCTTGAAATGCTCCTTCAGCTGACTGAGCACCTGTGAATGCACTTTGGTGCGGCCGTCGAACATCGTGACCACGAATCCCTCGATCGTAAGCCCGGGATTCACGCCGTTCTGCACGAGACGGATGGTCTGGAGCAGCTTCCCG
>CAVECU010000127.1:0-1923 GCA_963614015.1 uncultured Eubacteriales bacterium | reverse complement strand
CGAGCCCTTCGAGGGCGAAGAACTCCGGCTGCACCGGGATGATGACCGAGTCAGCCGCAGTAAGGGAGTTCACTGTGATCAGGCCGAGAGACGGAGAACAGTCTATTATGATATAGTCATAGCCGTTCCTTATCGGAGCGATGGCGTTCTTGAGTATCGACTCCCGCTCCGGAGTGTCGAGCATCTCTATCTCGGCGCCGACCAGATTGATATGGGACGGAATCATCTGAAGACCCGCCATCTCGGTCTGTATCAACGCATCTCCTGCGGAAATACGCCCTATCATCACTTCATACAGAGTCCGTTTCCTGTCGTCCTCCGGCGAGAAATTGAGCCCCGAAGTCGTATTTGCCTGAGGATCCGCATCTATGATGAGGACTTTCTTCTCCAACACGGCCAGAGACGCCGCCAGATTGATGGCGGTAGTGGTCTTACCCACGCCGCCTTTCTGATTGGCTATAGCTATGACTTTTCCCATTTGACAATCGTTAAAAAGCTGAATCTGCGGCAACTTGCCCTTTGCCGTCCGCTGAAAAGACAGCCCGACAGTCGCCCTGAAACTGCAAAAATACAAAATTATTCGCACAATTGCGCCCCGGAGGAACGAGGATGGCCGGCGGCTTCCACAGCAATAACAATGCCCGCCCACCCCGGCGGTCACACAGGATCGACATCCAGAACGATGTGCCCGGAATACGCCCTCTCTTTTTCAAACTTCTCCACCGCTTCCGCAATCCGCCTCTTCCGCCCGGCGAGAGCGGAATCCTTTCCGAGACTTATGCGGATATGACGGACAAACCGGTCGGACACTTTGTCCACCGCCGGGCGGTACGGTCCCAATACCGTCACGGCAGCGTTTCTTCCCCCGGTCGCGGGCACCGGAGCCGCGCCGCAGACCGAAGACAGATGCCGGGCCAGCGCGGAAGACAGGGCGTCAAGCCTGTTTTCATCGGAATCCTTGACAATGACCTTAATCATTCTTGAGAACGGCGGGTAGTCAAATGCGAATCTCTCGCCCAGCATCGCCTCGGACATCTCCGTGACGGAGCGCTGACCGCCATCGGTATCTTCCTCCGCAAGCATCTTGTACACAGGGTGATCCGGACGCGATGTCTGGATGACAAGACGGCTCCGCTTCCCTCTCCTGCCGCCTCTGCCGCGGAACTGTTCCAGGGTCTGGAAAGCCCTCTCGTCCGCCCTGAAGTCCTGCTGCCCGAGCAGGGAGTCAGCCTGGAGCACCGCCACAAGCGATATTCCGCCGAAATCGAAGCCTTTCGTGATGATCTGCGTCCCGACCAGAATATTCACCTCCCCCCTCGCGAACTCGCTTATGACCTTGGAGATGGCACCGGCACTTGCCGCGGAGTCACTGTCCAGCCTGGCGATTTTCGCCTCCGGAAACAGTCCGGCGGCCTCTTCTTCGATCTTCTGCGTGCCCGATCCAAGCGGCAGCAGTTCCCCGCCGCATTTGCCGCACCTCCCGCCGAATCCCGCTGTCCATCCGCAATAGTGGCACTTGAGCCGGGACGTATCCTTATGCAGGCTCAGCGGCACATTGCAGTGCGGACATCTCGGGATGTCACCGCATTCAGAGCACTGCACGGCTGGAGAATACGCCCTCCTCGCCCTCAGCAGCAGGACTTGTCCGCCGTCAGCAAGCGCCTGTCGGATCCGCTCCACAAGCTTGAACGAGAAATCCCCCGTCATCCCGCGTTTCTTCCGCTCCGCGATGGTGTCAATTATCTCCACTTCCGGAGCGGCAGTACCGAAATATCGCTGTGTCAGAACGACTTTGCACATTCTTCCGATGTGGCAGTTGTACAGCGACTCCAGAGACGGCGTCGCCGTGCCGAGAAGCAGGTCCGCCCCCGACTGCCTCGCAAGCACAAATGCCGTATCCCTACCGTTGTACCGAGGAGCCGG
>CAVECU010000126.1:3443-4618 GCA_963614015.1 uncultured Eubacteriales bacterium | reverse complement strand
ATGATCGAGTCCGGCGTCATAAAATACGGGGAGAAATTCGAGAAGAGCATGGAGGAAGGCCATTGGGACCTTTCGCTTGTGGACAAGAAGGAGCTGGAGAAATCGCAGGTGTCGATGGTGTTCGGGCAGATGAACGAACCTCCGGGAGCCAGAGCTTCAGTGGCTCTGTCCGGGCTTACGCTTGCCGAATCGTTCAGAGATGCCGGCTCGGAGAAAGGCCCGAAAGACATACTCCTCTTCATAGACAATATATTCAGATTCACCCAGGCCGGCTCTGAAGTGTCCGCACTGCTCGGACGAATGCCTTCGGCGGTGGGATATCAGCCGACGCTGGCTACCGAGATGGGACAGATGCAGGAGAGGATCACCTCGACCAAGAACGGCTCCATCACATCCGTGCAGGCCGTGTATGTCCCTGCGGATGACTTGACCGACCCTGCGCCGGCCACCACATTCGCCCATCTGGATGCCACTACGGTGCTCAGCCGAAAGATAACGGAGCTGGGCATCTATCCTGCGGTGGATCCTCTGGAGTCGACATCGCGAATCCTTGATCCGAATGTCGTGGGGCAGGCTCACTACGATACCGCGCAGAGAGTGAAGCAGATTCTTCAGAGAAACAAGGAGTTGCAGGATATCATAGCCATTCTGGGCATGGATGAGCTCTCGGATGCCGACAAGACCACGGTCAACAGGGCGAGAAGGGTGCAGAGATTCCTCTCCCAGCCGTTCTTTGTGGCGGAGCAGTTCACCGGAGTCGCGGGCGTCATGGTGGACATAGAAGATACGATAAAGGGTTTCAATATGATATTGGACGGCAAGGTGGATTATCTCCCCGAGCAGGCGTTCCTCAACGTCGGTACGATAGAGGATGCCATCAAGAAGGGCGAAGCGATTCTTGCCGGAGCGGGCAAGGCCAGCTGACGGCCGGGCGTATTCGGACGTAAGAAATTGACGATATGGAATCAGGAGGAATAAGACTGGAGATAGTGTCACCGGAGGCGACTCTGGTGTCCTGCGAGGTGTCCGGAGTGAAGCTCCCGGGGAAGTCCGGGTCTTTCGCCGTGCTGAAAGACCACGCTCCGCTGATTTCTTCACTAGGAGGCGGAGAGATAGTCTATACGGACGCGGAAGGCGAGAAGTCCCTGAACATCAGCTCGGGCTTCGTGGAAGTG
>CAVECU010000126.1:544-3417 GCA_963614015.1 uncultured Eubacteriales bacterium | reverse complement strand
CTGACAAGGCAAATATTAGTTTCGGCGGTGATGACAGTTCTGGCCGCATTAATGATGTGCGGCAAGGCGGCGGCCAAGGATGCGGCCGGGGATTTCGATGTCCAGGCCGTCATCTTCGGTCATACCGGAGACTCCTATCAGTGGCATATCACGGATATCGGAGACAGGCATGTCACGATACATCTGCCTGTCATTGTCCGCAGCAGCACCGGCTGGCACATATTCTCATCCGCAAGGCTGGAGGAAGGCTCTTACGAGGGCTTGTACATAGCCGGAGACGGGAAATATTCCGGCAAGATTGTGGAAAGGACAGCCGGAGGCGAGGAGACAAGGCCGCTGGACATATCCATCACCAAAAACGTGTTGGCGATGATGTTCAGCAGCGCATTGCTTGTGGTTCTGATATTGCTCAGCGCACGCTGGTACAAGCGGCATGACGCCCTGGAGGCGGCTCCACGCGGCATAGCTGCCTTGATGGAGCCTGTGATAATGATGATCCATAACGATGTGGTGAAAGATGCGATAGGCGAAGATTACAGAAGATATTCCCCGTATCTCTGCACCGCATTTTTCTGGATACTCATCAATAATCTCCTGGGTATCATCCCGATATTCCCCGGAGGGGCCAATGTCACCGGAAACATCGCTGTCACAATGACCTTGGCCGTGTGCACGTTCTTGGCTATCAATCTGTTCGGGAACAAACATTATTTCAAGGACATATTCTGGCCGGATGTGCCGTGGTGGCTGAAGTTCCCGATACCTCTGATGCCGGTCATCGAGATGTTCAGCGCCATAGTGAAGCCTGTGTCTCTGATGATAAGGCTTTTCGCCAATATCCTCGCCGGGCATATCATTGCGATAAGCCTTGTGTGCGTGATATTCATATTTGCGAAATACAGTCCGCTGATGTTCGGGGGGATGAGCCTTGTCACCGTGCTTCTCGGGGTGTTCATGGATCTGCTGGAGGTGCTTGTCGCTTTCCTTCAGGCCTATGTGTTCACGATCTTGTCGGCCATCTTCATAGGGCTTTCGAGACAAAAGGAATAATGATGACTATTAACAGTTAAATTCATACAATTATGTTACTTACAGTTCTTCTTCAGGCAGCCGCAGGTACAGCTCTCGGCAAAGGCATTGCAGCTATCGGAGCCGGAGTGGCTGCCCTTGCAGCCGGTGTGGGTATCGGCAAAATCGGTGAAAAGGCTACGGAATCCATTGCAAGACAGCCGGAAGCCGCCGGCAATATCCGTACTGCGATGATTATCGTGGCGGCGATGGTCGAGGGCGCAGCCCTGTTTGCAATCATCGTATGTCTGATGGCTCTTAACTAGTCCGGATATGTCTCTGATAACTCCGGACGGCGGGCTTCTTTTCTGGATGCTCGTCATCTTCGGCATCGTGTTCGTCATTCTGGCCAGATTCGGCTTTCCCGTGATCATCGGGATGGTCGACAAGCGCTCCGCGTATATCGACAAGGCTCTTGAAGATGCGCGGGCGGCGGAAGTGAAGTATCAGCAGCTGAGCAAAGAACACGACAGGATGCTCCAGGAGACCAGAAAAGAACAGACCCGTATCCTGAATGAAGCGATGTCCGCCAAGCAGCAGATTCTCGAGCAGGCCAAGTCGCAGGCACGGGAGGAGTCCGACAAGATCATAGCGCAGGCCAAGGTGGCCATCGCCGCCGAAAAGGAAAGCGCATTGAGGGATATCCGCAGCGAAGTCGCGGCGCTCTCCGTCAAGGTTGCGGAGAAAGTGTTGCGCTCCGAGCTGGATGGGGCGGATCGTCAGCAGAAATATATTGACGGCATTCTGGATGAAGTGATGTCTTCGTCTGCGCCGCTGCACGGCAAACAGAATTGACAGGCGATGAATACGGGGATAATAGCTTCGCGATATGCTTCGGCATTGCTGAAATACTCGGTGATGAATGCCGAAGAAGATGTCGTGTACAGGCAGGTCGGGACTCTGGAGACTGCATTTGCAAAGCTTCCGGAGCTGTCCAGGCTTGTCTCCGCCGCGATGATGCTCCCGGATGCGGAGAAGCTGGCGTTGATGAGGTCTGCTGTGGAGGGCGGAGATATGGCGAAGTCTCTGGACCGCTTCCTGAAGCTTGTGCTCAGGAACGGCAGGATGCCGTATATCCGGTTCATCCTGCATTCCTATGTGATGCAGTATCGGGACCTCAAGGGAATTGTCATGGCGAAGCTTACGACCTGCGCTCCTTCCGCCGCCATGGAGGACAGGCTCAAGGAGATAGCCGCTTCAAGATTCGGAGAGAAGCTTGAAGTGTGCACTTGTCAGGATCCGTCCCTCATAGGCGGCTTCATATTCGAACTTGACGGGCTGAGAGTGGATGCCAGCGTCTCCCGTCAGTTGGAAAATATCAGAAACGTGTTCAAGGTAAAGAACAGAAGAATTGTTTAAATAGAAGCTTCACAATATGTCGCAGAATAACAACATAAAGCCGAGTGAAATTTCGCAGGTGCTTCTGCAGCAGCTGGAGTCGGCGGATTTCTCGGTCAAGTTCGAGGAAATAGGCCGGGTGCTTCAGGTCAGTGACGGAGTAGCCCGTGTCTATGGGCTTGACAAGGCCGAGGCCGGAGAGCTGCTTCAGTTTGAGAGCGGCATCATGGGCGTGGTGATGAATCTTGAGGTGGACAATGTCGGAGTCGTCCTTCTCGGCCCTACTGATGAGGTCAAGGAAGGAATGACGGTGAAACGCACCGGAAGGATCGCATCTGTCGATGTCAACGAAAATATGCTTGGCCGTGTGGTCGATCCTCTGGGCAATCCTCTTGACGGCCTCGGAAGCATAGACGGCGAGAAGACGGCCATGCCTCTGGAGCGCAAAGCCCCGGGAGTCATCTGCC
>CAVECU010000126.1:0-497 GCA_963614015.1 uncultured Eubacteriales bacterium | reverse complement strand
GCCCCGGGAGTCATCTTCCGTCAGCCTGTGAACGAGCCTTTGCAGACGGGTCTCAAGGCCATAGACGCGATGATTCCGATAGGCCGCGGACAGAGGGAGCTCATCATCGGCGACCGCCAGACCGGAAAGACGGCCATCGCCATTGACACGATCATCAATCAGAGAGAGGAATATCTCAAGGGCAATCCGGTATATTGCATCTATGTGGCCATCGGCCAGAAAGGCTCCACGGTCGCAAGCCTGGTCAATACTTTGAGGGAGAAAGGTGCGATGGACTATACGGTCGTGGTGGCGGCTACTGCTGCCGACCCTGCCGCCCTGCAGTATTATGCCCCGTTTGCGGGCGCTGCCATAGGCGAATATTTCAGGGATACGGGAAGGGCCGCTCTTGTTGTGTATGACGACCTCTCGAAACAGGCCGTGGCATACCGCGAGGTGTCGCTGATTCTGCGCAGGCCGTCCGGCCGTGAGGCATACCCTGGCGACGTGTTCTATCT
>CAVECU010000125.1:0-4643 GCA_963614015.1 uncultured Eubacteriales bacterium | reverse complement strand
TCACCTCGTCGTCATCGGCATAGAAATCTTCAGGATTGAACTCGTCCGCGGCGAGGACAATCTCCGAACGGCGCGGATCGCCATATCTGGCCTTGAGATCCATCGTCTCTTTCTTGATGATGTCCATCTGCATCAACGGAGTCGCAAGGACATCGTTGCAATATGCTATGAACTTCTCAAGCTCGTCATATTCGGCCTGAAGCTTCTCCCTCTCGAGTCCGGTCAGCTGCCGGAGTCTCATCTCCACAATGGCCGATGCCTGCGCATCCGAGAATCCGAATATGGAGATAAGGGTGGCCTTGGCCTCGTCCACGGTCTTGGACGCCCTGATGATGCGGATGATCTCGTCGATGACGTCAATGGCCTTGATAAGGCCTTCGAGGATGTGGGCGCGCTTTTTCGCCTTGTCCAGCTCGAACTTCGTCCTCCTGACGACGACTTCGTGGCGGAAATCGACGAACACCTTGATGATCTCCTTGAGACTCAATGTGCGCGGACGGCCGCCTACGAGAGCGACATTGTTGATGGCGAAGCTTGACTGGAGAGGAGTGTACTTGAACAAAGTGTTCAGGACGACATTCGAATTGGACCCCTGCTTCACTCTGAATATGACTCTGACCCCCTCTCTGGAAGTCTCGTCATTCATGTAGGTGATGCCCTCTATCTTCTTGTCATCCACCATCTGCCCGATACGCTCGAGCATCTCCCTCTTGTTGACCATATAAGGAATCTCGGTGACGACAATGGTCTCTCTGCCGTTGCTGTCCACCTCGATGTCCGCCTTTGCGCGGACCACCACTCTGCCCCGGCCGGTCTCATAGGCGTCCCTGATGCCCTGAATCCCCTGGATAATGCCTCCCGTAGGGAAATCCGGACCCTTTATGTAATGCATCAGTCCGTCAGTGTCGATATCCGGGTCATCGATATATGCGCAGATGGCATCGCAGCACTCGCCGAGATTGTGGGGAGCCATGTTGGTGGCCATTCCGACGGCGATGCCGGAAGATCCGTTCAGAAGAAGAAGCGGAGCCTTGGTCGGAAGGACTGTAGGCTCGGGAATCGTATCATCGAAATTCAGCTGGAAATCCACCGTGTCCTTGTCCATATCGCCGAGCACATCGGCGGCGATCTTCTCAAGCTTGGCCTCGGTATATCGCATAGCCGCCACCGAGTCACCGTCCATCGAGCCGAAGTTGCCCTGTCCGAACACAAGCGGATATCTCTGGTTCCAGTTCTGCGCCAGCCTGGCCATGGCGTCATAGACGCTGGAGTCACCGTGCGGATGGAACTTACCGAGCACTTCGCCGACGATTCTGGCGGATTTCTTGGTCTGCCCCGAATAGTCGAGCCCGAGACCCTCCATCCCGAAAAGCACCCTCCTCTGCACAGGCTTCAGCCCGTCTCTCGCATCCGGCAACGCCCTGGACACGATGACTGACATGGAATAGTCAATATATGCCGACCGCATTTCCTGGTCGATATTGACCTCCTCTATAATACCCTTCGGTCCTGTCCCTTCTTCCTGTTCTCCAATGTTCTTATTGTCTTCCATCTTACTTGTTTTAGCTCCTCCGGTCCGCATCCGCAAGGCCGCCCGAGCCTGTTTCCAAGACAGGCGGAGCACCATGCGATGCCGGACATACGATTGTCCATACAAGGAAGCGGCTGCCGGAAATCAGCTCCACAGTCCCGCTCCATAAACGTACAAAGATAATATTTTTTTGTCAGAGGAGCAAATCAAGCTTCAGGAGACGGCCGTTATCGCATCCGCCGAAAAATGGCTATATTTGGCCACGCATATATGTGGCCGGAGTGTACCGGAGGTACTCGACTGATGACAACGGTGAAAATGGCAGGAAAGGCCCATAAGAAAAAAGACGGATTATTTCAAAACAGCTTCCAATGGAGATAAAGATATCGGACGAGTTGAGCGACATACTGAATTTCGCCAGAGAGGAGGCGATGAGGACTGGCAGCTACGGAGTGGGGCCGGACCATCTGTTCCTGGGGCTGCTGCGCCACGGCGGCAACAACGCCTGCGCAGTCCTCAAGGGCCTGGGCACGGAGCTTGACTCGATGAAGAAATTCATTGACAGCCGCATTTTCACGAACGAAGTCATCCCCTACTCCGAGTTGGACAACATCACGCTTTCCAAAAGCGCGCAGGGCGCCCTCGGCATCACCATGATGGAGGCGATCCGCCTGCGGAGTACGGAAGCGGAAGCCATACATCTGCTTCTGGCCCTGTGCAACGCATCAAGCTACGGGCAGGTCTATCTTCGGAACATCAGCGTAGATCACGAACGGATATTGTCCTATGCCGAGAAAAACGGACTCCTGAAAGGAAAGAGCGAGCTTCCTGACGAGCTGCGCCTCGACATCACGATGAAGCTGAAGAACTTGATGTCGGGCATGACGGCCTCCGGACCGGGCGGAGCGGACGAAGACGGAAAAGGCTCGGGAGAAGAGGGGTCTGCAGAGAAAGACGCGGACAAGGCCGGCGGCATCATCTCAGACTTCGGAACGGACCTCACGAAAGCCGCCGCCGAAGGCAGACTGGATCCCGTGACCGGCAGGGAGAGGGAAATCTCCAGAGTCATAGAGATCCTCGGACGCAGGAAGAAGAACAACCCGATGCTCATCGGCGAGCCCGGCGTGGGCAAGTCAGCCATAGTGGAGGGCATAGCGATGAAGATAGCCGACGGCTCCATATCGCCGTCTCTGGCAGGAAAGAAGATCATCTCCCTGGAAATCGCGTCGGTGGTGGCAGGGACCAAATACAGGGGAGATTTCGAGAAACGCATAAAGGCCATCATCAAAGCCGTAAGCTCCGACCCGGACATCATCCTGTTCATAGACGAATTCCACACGATCGTGGGCGCGGGTGGCGGCGGCGGAAGCCTCGATGCGGCCAACATACTCAAGCCGGCGCTGGCAAGAGGCGAAATACAGTGCATCGGAGCCACCACGATGGACGAATTCACCAAGATCGTCGAGAAAGACGGAGCGCTGGACAGGCGTTTCCAGAAGATTATCGTCGAGCCTTCGGACATAGGTCAGACGATATCCATTCTGGAGCACCTGAAAGACAATTACGAGTCTTTCCACAACGTCAGATACTCCCCCTCCGCAATCGAGGCCTGCGTGCGGCTCACCGACAGGTATATCACAGACCGCGCGCTGCCGGACAAGGCGATAGACGCGCTTGACGAGGCCGGCTCGATGAGACATCTCCGGCAGGGCAAGGGCAAGGCTCCTAGCACCGTGACGGAAGAAGACATCGCAGCCGTCGTATCCAAGATGACAGGCATTCCGACAGCCAGAGTGGCCGAATCGGAAGGAAGCCGCATTATGAAAATGGAAAAAAGGCTGCAATCCTGCATAATAGGCCAGGACGAGGCCATAAATACGGTAGTCGGAGCGATCAAGCGCAACAGAGCCGGGCTGAAAGATCCCGGGCGTCCTGTCGGCTCGTTCCTGTTCTTCGGCCCGACCGGAGTGGGCAAGACGGAGCTCGCAAAGCGCATCGCCGAATATTTGTTCGGATCTGAAGACAACATGGTGCGCATCGACATGAGCGAATATATGGAGAAATTCGCAGTCTCCAGACTGATAGGCGCGCCTCCCGGATATGTGGGCTACGAAGAAGGCGGACAGCTGAGCGAGAGGGTGAGGAGAAAGCCCTATTGCGTAGTACTGCTCGACGAGATAGAAAAGGCGCATCCCGACATCTTCAACCTTCTGCTGCAAGTTCTTGACGAAGGCAGACTTACGGACAGCGAGGGCAGGACCGTGGACTTCCGCAACACCATAGTGATAATGACGTCCAATGTCGGCAGCCGCGAGATCTCCGAATACGGGAGCGGCATCGGTTTCAGCACCGCCTCGAGAGATGTCAATCTTGACCGTCAGACAGTCCTGGAGAAGGCCGTGAAGAAAGCCTTCCGCCCGGAGCTGCTGAACAGAGTGGACGAGAAGATATTCTTCCGCCCCCTGAGCCGTGAAGACATAGGCAGAATCGTGAACATCGAGCTGAAGAGGCTTGAACGCCGCTCGGAAGAGTCCGGATACAAGCTCAACATAATGCCGTCCGCGAGGAAATTCATCGCCGAAGCCGGATTTGATCCGCAGTTCGGGGCAAGACCTCTGAAGAGGGCTATAATGAAATATGTCGAAGACCCGGTCTCCGAGTTCATCATATCGGACAGGATACTCCACAGCGGGAGCGCACACGCGTCTGTCCGTCAGCTCAATGTGGCACTGTCCCCGGACAAGGCAGGCACAGTCGTGACGCTGCGCAAAAAAGAAGAAACCGGAGAAAAGATACATGAGGAAAGACAACAGTACAACTTCTAAAACAGATATTATGAGAATACCAGAATCAGAACTGATAATCAATGCGGACGGTTCCGCATTCCACATTCACCTGAAGCCGGAAGAACTTGCGGACAAGGTCATCCTCGTGGGAGACCCCGGCCGCGTGGACATGGTGGGGGAATTCCTCACCGACATAGAGTTCCGTCACGCCAGCCGCGAATTCGTGTCCACCACGGGAAGATACAAGGGCGAGAGGATCACGGTGCTCTCCACCGGCATAGGCACCGACAATATCGACATCGTGATGACCGAGCTGGACGCTCTGG
>CAVECU010000124.1:0-4645 GCA_963614015.1 uncultured Eubacteriales bacterium | reverse complement strand
GGAGCTGCTGCTGCCGTATGCCTCAAAGACGGCCTCGGCGTAGTTGAGATAGAGCTCGGCAAGCCGGATGACAGGGTCTGTCATTGTCACGACATAGTCACCGCCGTTTGGATACGGACCTCCGAGAGACTTGACTTCATAGTAGAATGTCTCGGATACTCCGTCCGTCGCCCCCTCTCTTTTCTTGATGAGTGAAGTCGCCGGAACAGAACCGTCTTCATTGACATAGATCGATGCCGGAGTGCTTTTGCCGTTGTTTATGTTGTAGACAGTACAAGGCTTCTGATTGTAAAGCACGGCATTGTCAAAACGGGGATCCCTCTTGGCAAAAGGATTCTGCTCGTTGTACGAACCTGCCTCAGTCGCAATCTCACGCTGCTCCGCGGTGTTCAGAGCATAGCCGTCGGTCGTCTCGAACTTATCCACGAAATTCTGGGTAGGGCAACGGCCGGAATTGGTCGAACCTCCCGTGAACGCATAAGGGACAAGTGTATTGAGCGATGAATGCGAACATTTCAAGGCTCCGGAATATACACCCCAGATCTGCTCGTTGGTGTGCTTCGTCCCATAATAGTTGTTGGTGTATTTCGAGAACGGGAGCAACTCATAGCCATTCTCAATGGCAACCGTGAGCGCCTTCCAGCTGGCCTCAGCCGCAGCCACCCACCTGTCCTTGTCGCCTTCGGGATTGCTCAACGGACTTGCGGCATAGAGCAGCGCACGAGCTTTCATCGCCAATGCGGCGCAACCGCTCGGACGGCTCTGGTCGGAAGCGTTGAGATTGCCGCTGGGATCGCGGCGCATCTTTCCAGCCTTCCCGAAGTGATCAGCCGCCCTCTGGAAATCTTCCGCCACCCGGCTGAGGAATTCGTAATCTCCGATTGCCGGAAGATCCCACTCGTCATCAGCCCCGAGGACCTTGTCCACATAAGGGACCGCCCCGAAGAAACGGAAAACTTCAAAATTGATATATGCCCGTACAAAATAAGCCTGAGCATAGAGATCTTCCTTGTCGGTTTCCTCCGCATCCTGAAGCTTGTTTATATTTTCTATGACGGTATTGCACTTACGGATGATTTTCCAGGCATAATATGCCTTCCCGGTTTCCTTGCCGGAACCTTTCTGATACCCTACTTCACTGCGCACCACCTGACCGTTTCCCTGCTTTCCCTTGGCGTCATTTGCCTGACGGCCCATATCGCAGATGTCCGTAAGGCCATCAATCGTGAACTTGTGGGCGTTGAAAGTGAACTGGAGCGGATAATAGCCTTTGAGCTTGGTCTCCTCCCCGTCATAGGCTCCTTCAAAATAACTCTTGAAATTCTTGTATTTGGTAAAGACCTCCTCCTCCGTAAGCCCGGAATCCGGAGACTTGTCCAGATAGCTGTTCAGACAGGACGTCGCCGCAGGGACAATGCAGAACGATACGGCCAGCGCAAATATGTGTCTCGTTATTTTTTTCATCTTCTGACTATTTTAGAATGTGAACTGAAGACCGAGCTTGACCGTCCTCATATGAGGATAGGCACCGTTGGTAAGGACTTTCGACTCCGGATCGCCTTCAAGAAGACCGGTGAAAGTAAGAAGGTTATTGCCCGTCACATAGAGCTTGATGCCGTCCATCCCCGTGGCTTTCTTGAACTTGCGTCCGTTCCACGTGTAGCTGACGGTCGCTTCTTTCAGTCTTACATAATCTGACCTGCGCCACGTCTTCCCCTCAATCAGAGAACCGCCCCAGCTTGTGTTCGTGGAACTCTGGGAATAATGCAAGGCGGAGTGATTGCCGGAAGTGCGTGCCGGAGACCAATAGTCGAGCCCCGACTTGTAGATCACATAGTTGCCCTCAATGAACGGAGTTTCATAGACTCCGCCGTATTGGGTGTATTTGCCGGCATAGCCCTGGAAGAGCATGGTGAAATCAAGTCCTTTCCATGAGAATCCGGTGTTGAACGCAAATGAAACCGGAGGATAATAAGACCCTCGGATAAGGCTCTTGTCATCCTGGTCGATTACGCCGTCCGCCGTGATATCCAGATATTTGTAATCTCCGACCACAAGCTTGTCCACCGTCACTGGCAGGAAGCTGCTGTGGATGTCATCGACAGAGACAAGATAACCTCCGTCTATGAGATATGTACCAGTCTTGGCAGTTCCGATCGGAGAGCCGATTGTGCGCTGATGGTCAAGCGCATACGGAGCATCGTCCGCATAGACCACCCGGTTCTCGGTAAAGGAGAAATTGCCCCCTACGCTGAAGGTCCAGTCTTTGCCGATGCGCCTGCGGTAGTTCGCTTCAAGCTCGATACCGTGCTTCTTGATCTCACCCTTGTTGAGCTCCTTGGAGAATATTCCCACCCAGAGCGGAGTGGTGTTGTCCACGGTGATGAGCATCTTGTCTCTGTACTCGTCGAAGAGATCGACATTGAATGTAAGGTCATTGCCGAAGAAGCCGAACTCGATGCCGAGGTCCTTCTTCAGGGCCTGCTCCCACTGCGCGCTGAGATTGGCGATGCTGTCCTCCTTTATATATCCGTTGCTGTCAGTGGAATAGTTGCTGATATAGAGCCACCTGTTGTCGGCATAGTCGCTTCCGACAAGACCCATCGAGAAACGCAGCTTGAGCTTGCTGAGCCACGGCCGCAGAGGCTGCATGAACTTCTCCTCGCTCATCACCCAGCCGACTGCACCCGAAGGGAAGAAACCGAAACGGTTGCCCGGAGCGAAACGCTCGGAACCGGTGTAGCCCATATTGAACTCGACCAGATATTTGTGGGCGTAGTCATAGGTGGCGCGGGCGACGAGAGCCTCGTTGTAGTAAGGGAAATCCGACCCCTTCTGCTGCTCCTGCCTGTTGAAGAGGAACAGCCCTGTCACCGTGTGATTGCCGAATGCACGGTCGTAGTTAAGCGACATATCGTAGTAGAGATCGAGATAGTAGTTGCTCTGAAGACTGTTCGGAGCCTTGGTGATCAAGGTGTTCTCCTCATCCACGAAACCGCTTGCGTTCGATCTGTCCCACGGGTTCAGACCTGTGCCCAGCTTGTTCCAGTCCATCTTGAACGTCGGCCGGCTCAGCGACGTGGTGAGGGTCGCATATTTGTAGTAGGTGCTCAGCGAAACTTTCCCCTGCACCGAAAGTCCCTCGGTGATGAAGTCGAGCTTCTGGTTCAGAATGATATCCGTGAACACCTTGGTGTCCGTGTACTGCCTGGAATCACCGCCCATCAGCATTGAATACGGATTGAACGAATTCTGGTCATCACCGCTTACGAGCCTGTCCTCATTCGCATCCGGATAGTCCAGATCCGGGACTTCTTTCAGCACCCAGGACGGAAAATACATAGGATACCTCGCCGTACTCGCGGCGAACATGGATTTCCACGCCTTGTCCGGGTAGTCCTCGATAAGGGTTGTGCCGCTCCGGACTCCGACATTTCCTCCGAGCTTGAAAGACAGCTTCGTGCTCTTGGTGAAATTGAAGTCGACGTTGGTTCTGAAGTTGAATCTGTGATAGCTGAAGCCCGTGTCCACCTTGTCGTCCGAAAGCTCCTTGAAGATGGAGCCCTGATTGGTGTAACCCACGGACGCGAAATATTTGACGAACTTGGTACCGCCGCTTATGTTGAAATTGGCATTGGTCGTGGAGGCGAAAGACTTGGTGAGCTCGCTGATCCAGTTGACATCCGGATAGCGGATGGCGTTGAGTGCGCTGGAAGGGTTGCGATACTCATTGAGCACTGCCTGAGAGCTGAGCCCGTCGAACTCCTGATCGTTCATCAACGCGATGTTCATCAGGGACATCGTCGTGTAGGAGTCTATATGTGACGGAAGATTTATCGGCATCGCGAAACCCTGCTGCACGGAGATCTTCATCTTCGGCTTGCCTTCCGTTCCGGTCTTGGTGGTGACGATTATGACGCCGTTGGCACCTTTGGCTCCGAACACGGCAGTGGCCGAGGCATCCTTGAGGACGGAGATATTGTCCACCTCGTCAGGGTCAATGGAGGCGAAGTCGCGCTCCACACCGTCCACAAGCACGAGAGGGGAGTTGTTGCCGAAACTGGAAACGCCTCGGATGACAATCTCCGCGTCATCTGCGCCAGGCTGGCCGGAAGTCTGGAGCGTGGTCACGCCCGAGAGCTTGCCGGAGAGGGCATTGGTAATATTGGAAACACCAGAATTGACAAGAGACTCGCCCTGCACCTGGGAGATGGCGCCCACGACGCTCTCCTTTTTCTGCACGCCGTATCCGACCACCACTACATCATTGAGCAGAGTGGCGTTCTCGTGCATGACGACATTGTACTTGCTTCTCGAGGAGCTCAACGTGATGTAAGCCGTCTCGAATCCGATGCAGGAAATCTCCAGACGACCTTCGGCCGGCACGCTCATCGTGAAGCGGCCGTCAAGGTCGGTCATCGTGCCGGTATTCTTCGCACCTTCAAGAACGAGGTTCGCCCCTATTACGGGAGTGCCGGAGTCATCTGTGACAACTCCGGAGATCTCTCTTAGAGGCCCCCCCCCCATCAGTTTTCGCAAAGAGACTTCCGGAAAGCAGCAGCATGGCCGCACATACCGAGAGCTTGATAGTTTTTAGCATTACTGATAATTTTATGGTTTCAAATCATGGGAATCACCTCGGAAG
>CAVECU010000123.1:0-4685 GCA_963614015.1 uncultured Eubacteriales bacterium | reverse complement strand
CGCATCTCTTCTGGCAATCAGGGAAATAGTGGTGTGCGTGAACAAGATGGATCTGGTGGAATTCTCTCAGGAAGTGTTCGACAAGATCGTATCCGACTACAAATCGATGTCCGCGACTCTGGGCATAGGCAACGTGACGTTCATCCCCATCTCGGCCAAGCTCGGGGACAATGTGGTGAACAAGTCCGGGAATATGGCCTGGTATGGCGGCAAGGCGTTGCTTGATTTCCTGGAGACCGTGAATCTTCCGGTCGAGGCTGATGACAGGATGAGAATGCCTGTGCAGTATGTGATACGTCCGATTTCTGACAAGTTCCCGGATTTCAGAGGCTATGCCGGCAGGCTGGCCGAGGGCGCTGTCAAGGTGGGGGACAAAGTCAATGTCTATCCGTCCGGAATGTCTTCCGTCGTGAAAGGCATATATCTCGGAGAGAAAAGCCTCGATGCTGCGACGGCTCCGGAGTCTGTGGATATCACTCTTGAGGATGATATCGACATAAGCCGGGGAGATGTCATAGTATCTTCCGACGGGGTGCAGCCTATGGTGGAGCAGGAGGTTCTGCTCAACGTGTGCTGGTTCCGCAATTCGCCCCTTGTGCCGCGCAAGCGTTATGTGATACGCCATGCGACGCAGCAGACAGTGGGTCTTGTCACGGAGATAGAGTACAAGATAGACGTCAATACAAGAGAGAAGCAGTATGGGGTCGAGAGCCTCACTATGAATGATATAGCAAGTGTGAGACTCAAGACGGCCGATCCGCTTGTATTTGACTTTTACAAGGACAACCGCACCATGGGAAGCCTTATCTTCATAGAAGAAGGCACCAACGACACTCTGGGTGCCGGCATGATAGTGAAAGAGCAGTAGGAATATGGCGTCATTTACCACCGGGTTCAGACAGATGAGCCCTGAGGAGCGGAAGGCTTTCGCCGCCGACAGGAATGCCGAGTTCATGGGCGAAGCCCCGGAGAAAGCGCTGAAATACTTTCTGGAGGCGTTTCCGGGTTCGGCCGCGTTGTCCTCAAGCCTCAGCTACGAGGATCAGACAATCACCGATATGATGGTGAAAATCAGCAAGGACGCCAGAATCTTCACATTGGATACCGGACGGCAGTTTCCCGAGACCTATGAGCTGATAGACCGTACCAACATGCAGTACGGCATCAGGATAGAGGTCTTCTTTCCGGATTACCGCAAAGTGCAGGAAATGGTCAAGGCGCACGGTATCAATCTGTTCTATGACAGCGTGGAATATCGTCATCTCTGCTGTGACATCCGCAAGGTGGAGCCTTTGAAGCGGGCTCTCCGGGGCGTGGATGTCTGGATCAGCGGCCTTCGGCGCGAACAGTCCGTAACGAGAGCGGATATGCAGATGGTCGAATATGATGCGGTGGACGATGTCATCAAGCTCAACCCTCTGATCCTCTGGACTGAATCTCAGGTGAAGGACTATGTCGCCGCGAACGCCGTCCCATACAACAGTCTCCACAAGCAGGGTTTCCCGAGCATAGGGTGCCAGCCTTGCACGAGGGCAGTCAAGCCCGGTGAAGACATCCGTGCCGGACGCTGGTGGTGGGAGTCTCCCGATCACCGCGAGTGCGGTCTCCACAGCAGGAAATAGCAGCTCCTGAAGCCCTGCAAGAGCATTTGTTGCAGCCGTAAGTCGGCAGCGGCCATGCGTCTTCATATTATGATCTTGGATTCCGACCCTTTTTCCCAGCCCACGATGAACATGGTGACGCTGAAGTCTGTGTAGTCGATGTTTATTCGCACATCGTCCAGATCCTGCTTGCCCCAGTCGTAGTCGCAGCTTTCCAGAAGAGCGGACACATCGTAGCTTGCTTCAACAGCGCCGGATGCTCTGTCGATAATGCTCAGAGTCAGGCCTTTCGATGGTGTCTTCTGTCTCGGAAGGTTCACGCTGCGGTTTGCGGCGTATCCGTCTTCCTCAGCCGCGAAACAGGAAAAATCCCCATGCAGCGGCTTCAGGTCCGCCGTGCTGAATCCGCAGACCTCCCCTGTCACCATATATGTGAATCCCGAGTCGTCATATCCGTCGGCGGAAATCTGAAGATTTGTCCAGTTCTTGTGGAAATGCGCCTTCTCATAGGCGAATTCCCCCGAACAGACCAGAGTGTTGTGGTATATGAACACTTTGTCGGCATCGCCGCCTTTTTCGATGATGACATTGCGGCTGTCCATACGGTTGTCCGCAAGTCCCTGTATGCCTGTCAGAGTGACCTTTCCTTTCGGCACATCCTGCCGGTATCCCCGGGGGTAGTCGGCAGCCTGTACCGTCAGACTTTCGGTATGGCTGCCGCTGCTGATTTGCAGGAAGATGTCTCCTTCCGCCGCGTTCGCCAGATCGACAGTCAACCTGCATGGGCATTCTCCTCTATCCTCCTTTACCGAACATCCCCACCAGAGTGCCGTGCACAACAATATGATGCCAATTGACCGCAATGTCATGATCGATGAATATTTAGCTGTTTTTGAAATGATGTCGTTGAAGCGTCCCTGTTTCCGGGACGGTGGCGGAGACTATATGCTCATGCTGTCATCCACACTGCCTTCCTCCCAGTCTTCCGCCGTGACGGTGAACGGACATTCGATAGTCGTCACCGGGATGTCCGGACTTTTCGAGCCGGGACGCGTCATGATGAATTCGTTGATCGAATATGTCTTGTTGCGCTGTATCCCCGCGATGGTGATAGGGTAGTAGTAAGTCGTGCCGTTCAACTTCGTTTCAACCACAAGACGGGTATGCCGGCTGGAGAACGTCAGCTCCTGGCTGTCTTCCACCGTAGGATTGGGATACACATAGAGGTATTCATCCCTCGTATAGCTCTCACCGTTTCTCATCGGTGTATAATAGCTTGCTGAAGTCGTCAGGGAGTCCGTGACATTCTCGGAATATGCCAGCTGGTTGTACCATTCGGTCGGAGCCGCCGTCACTTCATAATTCGTGTTGCCGGCCACATTGATTACATATACGCGCATCAGATGGAACGCCATGGCGGCGTGGGCCGGAGATGAGAATTTCGGTTTGAAGTTCTTGATGTTGATTCTGGCGACAATCCTCTTGACGGGGATGTTGACGCTGGCTGAAGACGGATCGGCGGTCGTGGACCCGGTCATCACGAAGTTCGTGGGCGTGTTGTCCGAGAAATTCGTGTTCGCGGCCCAGAGTTCCGACTTTGTGGATATGTGCGACAGCGAAGGGGCGTTTACGATGGCCACGAAGTCCTTTTCTCCGGTGGAACACTGCATCTCGATCCCCGTCGATGCAGAGTTGCTGATGACGTATGTGTCAAGAGATCCGTTGCTTTCGAATGCGAAGAGCTGCACGTTGTTGATCCTGGATTCGTTCTTTACGGACAGATCCGCTCTGGTACAGGAGGCCGAGGCTACGTCTCCCGACAGGTTTACGGTTACTTTCACCTTTTCCTTGGAAGTGGTGTCTTCAGGTGTGACGGTCAGAACTTCCCGTTCGCAGGAAGTGCCGAGTACGATTGCCGCAACGGCGGCGAAAAATAATGTTTTACGCATAAATTATAGATTTGAGGTTATGTTGTATTTACGTATCAGTGAATGAATTTCGGGGTCCAGATTGCCTCTGTGCACAAAGGCCGGGTTCAATCTGCAGGACTCCATGTAGTGGTGGCGGGCTTCCTTGTCCTGACCTTTCCTGCCGTACAGGATAGCGAGCATATAGTGCACTTTGTCATTCTGCGGCAGGCTCAGGAGGATGTCCATCGCATTTGCGTTGTAGTCCAGAGCGCAGTAGGCGACTGCCAGATTGAAGTCCCGGTACGTCCGCAGCAGTGTGATCGCCCTGCGGTAGTCCCTGTCGGCGAGGGCTTCCACGCCTTCTCTATATGCAGCATCGGACGCTGCCATCCCCGCTGTGTCGGCGAATGTGCTTAACGAGCTGATATAGAACGTGAGAGGAAGACTCCTCGGGATGGAATAGACTGGCAGTCCGTCTTCCATTATCTCCCCGGACAGGGAGATGTCCACTTTCCGGAGCTTCGGAAGCGTGCTTATGGTCTGGACATATCCGTAGACGAAGTCTCCTCCGGGCGCGGTGATGACAGTGTCAAGCCTTATCCCGTCGCTCACGATCGGAGCCTTGACATATCGGCGGTACATCTTGTCCTTTCTGGCGATTCTCCGGTTGTTGGCGGCGACCCGCGCCCTGCGCGTGTAGTGCTCCAGAGCGTCTTTCCCGGTCACGCCGAAAGCTGAAGAGAATTTTTCTTCGGATACGAATGCCGAGTCTGTCCTGAACTTGTACAGTTCCGGGATATTGCGCCGGAGAAACTGCTCCAGCTGGCCTTCGCTGAGGAACTGTCCGGAGTCCGTTATGATGGAATCCAGAAACTTCCGATACCGTTCATATCCCCGCAGCTGCCGGTTCCGGTAATCGCTTCCCGTGATGATTATCGGCTCCAGACGCAGACTGTCATCCAGAATGAACATGTCCGGGTGGATCTGAAGCTGCCATCTGCTGTCCTGCAATTCTTCCGGCACCGTTATCATAAAGCTGAGTTCGACTTTGCCGCATCTTTCGGCTACATTTCTGAATCTTGCAGTAACCATTGCCGCCCTGATCACGTCAGTGGCGACCATCTCTCCATTCTCATCCTTCACAGCCTTCATGATGACGGGACCTCCGGCCCCG
>CAVECU010000122.1:3992-4691 GCA_963614015.1 uncultured Eubacteriales bacterium | reverse complement strand
ATATTCAAGCGCATACAATGTCGTCAGGTCTTCGAGTCTGTCCGGTTTTAACTCGCGGAGCCACTCCTGCTCCCACGGACTGTCTTCGCCGAAGCCGAGGAGATCTTTTCCTAAAATTAACTTGTATGTTAAGTTTCTTTTCTAATTTTTGCAATGTGAACATGAAGAAAAATAGTAAGCCTCCGATAAAAGACGACTTGTTTTTCTGATTTTCAAGTTGTTTCAAGTTGGGGAAGGCTACACTTTTGGGGGATGCTACAACTGCACGTCATCTTGCCAGAATCACTGCATTTCTATTTGCCGGTAACGGCGGCCGGCAACGATACAGGTGCGGACATCAAGCTCCCCGCTGACAGGACGGATGAACGGCTTTCCACCTTCAAGTCCCACAGTGCCGTAAAATCCTGCCGTACAGAAGAATGATCTGAAGTCATCCCCAACTCTTGAGTCGATATGAAGTGTCTTCGTGACAGCATCATATCGAACTCCGGTAAGAGCCTGCAGCAGGCTGTAGCTCGACAGCGCCCTGGCGTACCAGGAGCCGCACTCGTATTCGTTGTACGGATTCCTCTTCACTCCGTCATAGCGGTCAAGGCAGGTCCTCACGATATCAAGGCCGCTTTCCGTCCTGCCTTCAAAAATCAGATGGGACGCCACCTGGAACTCTATTCCGGTCCAGACCTCATCGCTGTACACAAA
>CAVECU010000122.1:0-3939 GCA_963614015.1 uncultured Eubacteriales bacterium | reverse complement strand
ACCTGGAACTCTATTCCGGTCCATACCTCATCGCTGTACACAAACGGCAGGCTGAGTTTACCGCCCTTCGGCCAGGTGCAGAGCAGCAGTCCGCCCTCATCGCCCACGGCATAGCCGGGTCTCTGCGGATTGGCGTGGTCACGGAGATCGTGCTTGAGATTGTATCTGTACACGGACTCCAGATGTTTTGTGACCTTGCCTCTGTCTATCGGCTCATCCAGCCCGCATACGAGCGACATCCAGCAGCCGAGCACTCCGTCGGACAGACATCCTGTCCCATACTGATATTTCGGCCCTTCGGCTTCCAGAAGCCGCTTAGCCTCATTCGAATAGGTGCTGTGGAACGACTGAGCCTCCACAGGATTCTGCGCCTGCAGATCTTTCCACCTGATGTCCTGGAAGAAATATTCTCCGTTCCACAATTTCCCGGACATATATTTGCGGCTCCTGTCAAGAAGTCTGCGGTACGGAGTGACATCCTCTCCAAGATACTCCCCTATCCGGACTATGCTGTTCAATGCTCCGGCATAGAAACTGGTGCACATGCCGTCCGGTCCCCAGAACTCTATGTCATAGGTGTTGTGATGAGGCTCTTCCACCGCTCCGTTACCGCGCGGATCCCATGTGCGGATGCAATAATCCATACTCTCCTTTATCTGCGGGTACAGAGAACGTATCCAGCCGTCATCTCCGCTGATGCGCCACTCCCTGTAAACCTTCATTATGCCGCCGAGCTGTCCGTCAGCGGCCGAGTGGAAGTCGTGCTTCACAGGACGGATCGGAAGATTGGCGCGGAACACCTGATGGCCTTCGGTGTTCTGATCGACAAGGAACTCCGTCTCCCGGAGACTTCTCTCCATCCTCGGGAACAGATGCGGCACAGCCTGCGCATAATTCCATACGTGAGTGCAGGACCCGTGACAGCTTCCCCAGTTGTCTCCGCTGCCTTCCCACGTCCAGAACCGTCCGTCGTGCTGGCGCATGACGGTGGCTGATTTCAGAATGGTGAGATTGTCCGCAATGGCCTGGACGGCTTCCGCCGGCAGAGATGAATCATAAAACGTCTCCGTGAATTTCTCCGTAAGACTGCGCAGCCTCCCGCAGTTGGCAAGCCAATATTCGCACACCTGGTCCACGCCGGAGAATCTGCGGCTGTACCAAGGCTCGTATTTCTGCGGAATATCCTTGTAGTCAGCTTCGTTGTAGCGGTTGCCCCTGTCAGCGGCGGTCTCCGCATCCGGCCCTATCCTGTGGAATGAGCGCGGCACATACCAGGCGAAGTGCAGCCTGACGGTGCCAGACTCTCCGGGCGCGATGTTCAGCGGCACATACAGAGATGCGCCGGGAGCGCCGGGAGCAGGTTCATTGCAGGAGATGTCTCCGGCAGCGGCCTTGTTCCAGGCCATTGTCAGAGGATCGAACCATCCTCCCCTGAACCAGCAATAATCCACCGCAGTGCGGTCATCATCCGTAAATATGGCGCAATACCCTTCCGCATCAGGAGCATTCGGAGCAGGAGTCTGGCTGAGGACAAAGCCGTTCTTCATCTTCGCGATCGGGGACTCCGTATCGTTGGTCCTCCACATGAAATTCCTCGTATTGAACGAGAACACGGCTTCCACCGGTGAAGAGGACGTGTTGGTGAACGTATATTCGAGACATCCGGCGGGAAGTCCTGAATTGTCCTCATCATCCGGGATGAACGGGCTCCAGCCCACTATCTTCACTTCCAGCGGCAAGTCTTTATCCCTCAACGAGATCTCGGCAAACGGGAATCTCGCCAGGAATTCGCCCTCATCAAACCTCGGCAATCCCCAGGTGGTGCCGCCCACACCCATTCCGCCGTTCTGCCTTCCGAAGATCTTGTATCTCGGCACGCCGGCCTCTATGACCTTGGTCCCGTTTTCAAGTCCTCCTATATGGATCGCGGCGAATGCGCAAGGCTCGTGGAAGAGCTCCGGATAGTGATGGAAAGATACATTGGAGATGGCCCCCGTACCCTCCAGACAGAACATTCCCGAGCCCAATCCCCCTATCGGATAGGCAATATGGTCAAGTTCCGCTCCCTTGTAAGAGCCGTTGTATTCCCGCCCTGAAGCGGAAAAGGGAAGCGATATGGACAATACCGCAAGGCAAATATTCAATATTCTGACTTTCATTGCATTATCTATTTTAAACTGATTTCACTCCTGATTTTCATGGCCACGCCCCCGGACGGAGCCATCACCACATTGAGAACATCTTTGCCGCCCACGCGCAAAGTCTTCTTTTCCAAGAGATTCGGATTCTCGTTACACCCGGCGGCATCTGAATATATCTCGGCAACATAATCTCCGCTCCCGAGGAAGTCCAACGGCATCTCCAGCGACTTCCCATCCGAATCCGCTATTCCGCCCACATACCAGCAGTCCCCCTTTCTGCGGGCCACGACCACATGATCCGACACCCGGGCCGACACCACGACGGTCTCGTCCCATGTCGTAGGAACCGACTTGATGAAATCGAACCCGAGCTGCCCCCTATAGGCCTCCGGATAGTCGCACACCATATTGAGATAGCTCTCGAGGACAACATACATCGCAAGCATATGGCATCTCGTCGATGTCACGTTAGGTCTGGAATAGAGCACCTTATATTCACTCTTCGGCACCGAGCGGAAGCCTCCGAGATGGAAGTCGGCAGGACCGGCCAGTGCTCTGGTGAACGGAAAGCAGATGTCGTGGTCCGCTCCCATATCTCCGGCAGCGTCCCATTTGTACACCTCGTAGTTCAGAGTCCCCTCCCGCGTGAACTCATTGGGATAAGTCCTCGAAAGGCCCGAGGGCTTGCTCGCCCCGTGAAACTGAATGAAGAGCTTGTGCTCCGCAGCCTTGCGGAGGATCGTCTCCTGAATGGTTATCATTTCCTGGTCATCCCGGTTCATGAAGTCCACCATCATCCCTTTCACGCCCCATTCGTTGAATTTGTCAAACACCCTGTCTATGTCCTTGTAGAGGGCCGCCCAGTTGAGCCAGACGTGTATGTCCACTCCCCGGCTCCGGGCATAGTCGCAGACCGCCTTGAAATCCAGAGTCGGAGCCGGCCTTGTCAAGTCCGCATCCGCTCCGGCGAGACCGAACCCCGGGCCGTTGTCATAATACCATGGCATGTCGGCATAGCCGTAAACCGAATGATATTCGAGCCCGCTGTCCGCTGCAAAGTCTATGTAATACTTGTTGGTCAGGAAATTGTTCCCCTTCTGGAAAGTCGTGTCAGGCATCTGGGTGTCGTTCCACCACGGAAATGTGGTCTTCCCCGGTTTCAGCCAGCTCAGGTCATCGATCTTGCAAGGATCCGCAAGACTCGTTATGGCCGTACTCCCGATAAGGTCCCCTACTCTGTCGCTGACAAGAAACACCCTCCACGGAGTCACACAGACAGAGTCCAGCAGCACGCTGTATTCTGGGCAGTCCAGTCTTGGCGACAGCCGGCTTGTCAGCCTTCCGCTCTCACGGACAAGATACATCCCGGCATAGTTCACAAGATTAGCTTCAGTCACAGCGACATACACACCGCCCGGGAATTCCATCAGAGTCGGCATGTCGATAAGACGTCCTTCATCCAGCTCGCCAAGCCGCTTGCGGGTATAAGGACCCTCGTGGCTGCTGACAAATCCCGGCAGGAACAGAGCCGTGACAAGCGGATCTCCTACCGCATCGATTTCGAATGTCTCATTCCTGATCTTGAGAGCGGCATCAGCCCCCGCTCTGGCAATCGAGTACCTGAACGCCACGGCGTCATCAAAGGCTCTGGCCTGCAGGATGAGACTGTAGCCCTTGTGCGGCATCTCTATCGGGATATTCACTTCCAGATACGGGCTGCTCACCTCGGAGCACTTGCCCACCGGCAGAGCGTATTCCTCGACGCCTCTGCTGCGGACAGCCTTGCCAAGGCGTACAC
>CAVECU010000121.1:2019-4748 GCA_963614015.1 uncultured Eubacteriales bacterium | reverse complement strand
GCGAAATCCGAAGAACAAAGTGAAGTCCGGAGTGAAGCTCCCGCAGATGAGCCTGAGGCCGGGCCGGAGATGCCGGACTATTCGGAGATGTCGCTTGCCGAGCTTTCGCGCAGGTTCGAGGAATTGTCCGCGAGCGAGGACAGGATGAAGAAATCCAAGGAAGCTGAGATTATAAAGGCCGCATTCTACAAGCGCCTGTCGAGGGAGAAGATCGCAGCCGGGCTCGTTGCTCCTGTTTCCGGGCCGGAAGCCGCCGGGGAAAGCCTGCCGGATTCCGTATCAGAGCCTGCATCCGGTGAGACCTCTGCGGAGACTGCCGAAGAGAAAGCGCAGGTGCTCAATCCGTTCGCCGCTCTTGAAAATGGCTTCAAGGCCATATATGCAAAATACAAGAAGGAACGTGCCGAGTTCAACAGCCGACTGGAGAAGGAGAGGGAAGAGAACCTCAAGCTCAAGCAGGCTGTCATCGAGGAGCTCAAGGCTCTTGTCGACGGACAGGAGGATGTCGGATCGGCTTTCCCTGCGTTCCGCGAGCTGCAGGCCCGCTGGCGCGCCGTAGGCCAGGTCCCGGTGCAGAGCTTCAGAAATCTGAACGACACCTACCAGTTCTATGTGGAGAAATTCTATGACAAGGTCCAGATAAACAGAGACCTCCGCGACCTCGACTTCAAGAAGAATCTGGAGGCCAAGGAAGGCTTCTGCCGGCAGGCGGAGAAACTCTCCGAAGACGACAATGTGGTGGATGCGTTCAAGGAGCTTCAGAAACTCCACGAGCAGTGGAAGGAGTTCGGCCCGGTGGCAAAGGAATACAGAGACCAGATATGGGACAGGTTCAAGGCCGCCACCGCCGTCATAAACAAGAAATATCAGACTTATTTCGAAGAGCAGAAATCCAGGCAGGCGGAGAATCTTGTGGCCAAGACGGCTCTCTGCGAGCGGGTGGAGGCGATCGCAGACAAGGAGGACATCAAGTCTTCCAACGAATGGAATGCTCTGACGAAGGATATCGAAGCCATTCAGAAAGAGTGGAAAACGATAGGATTCGCATCCAAGAAGGAGAATCAGAAGATTTACGACAGATTCCGCGCGGCCTGTGACAAGTTCTTCGCCCGCAAGAGGGAGTTCTATGTCCGTTTCAAGGACGGGATGTCCGCCAATATGGATAAGAAGCTGGCCATCATCGCTGAAGCTGAAGCTCTCAAGTGCAGCACCGAGTGGAAGAAGACCACCGACAAGTTCATCAATCTCCAGAATCAGTGGAAAGAGATAGGTGCCGTCCCGAGGAAGAAGTCGGAGCAGCTGTGGAAGCGGTTCCGCGCCGCATGTGATGAGTTCTTTGCGGAGAGGGACAAGCAGATCTCTCCGGAGAACAACTACGGGGCCAACCTCAAGGCCAAGAAGGCCGTCATAGATGAGATTGCCGCCTATGAGCCGTCTTCCCGCGAGGCAGATGCCGAGGCGGCTGCGAAGTTCGCCGCAAGATGGCAGGAAATCGGCTTCGTCCCGTTCAAGGAGAAGGACAAGATCAACAAGGCCTATTCAGAGGCTTTCAAATCCAAGTTCGGAGATGCTCCGGTGCACGGGTCCCAGTCGAGACGTCCGCAGCCCGAGAAGTCCGGGAAAGAGCGTCTGGTTCAGAAATATCATGCTCTCCAGCAGGATATTGACACGTATGAGAACAATATCGGCTTCTTTGCGAGGGGCAAGAATTCGCAGCCGCTGATTCAGCAGATGCAGGAGCGGATTGAGGCCGCAAAGCGTCAGCTCGCGGAGCTTGAGGGCAGGATCCGGGAGATGGAGAGCAGCGAACAGCAGAACTGAAAACAGAAGATTCGGCAGATGCCGGCACCCTCGCCCGGGAAAACTCGGGGCGCCGGTGCCGGGGATGCGGGAATAGAAACGTTGATTGATGAATAAGAATACTATTGTCGGCTTTGTCCTGATCGGTGTGATACTGTTCGGGTTTACATTTTACCAGTCAAAGCAGTACGAGAAACAGATAGCCTATCAGGCTCAGCTGGATTCGATAGCGAGAGAGGCCCGTGCGGCTCAGATGAGGGCGGACAGCCTTGTGGCTGATTCACTTGCGCGGCTCGCACCTGTGGAGGCGCACGACTCTTCGGCTCCTGCAGCGGCGGCTGTGAAGCCCGTCGCCGTGTATAAGGACACGTTGCTTGAGGCTGCCCACAATGCGGAGGCGCGGATACTCACCCTTTCAAATGACAAGGTTGAGATAGCTTTCACCACGTCGGGAGCGCAGCCGTATTCGGCAAGGCTCAAGGACTACCGCAACTACGACAGCACCGAGCTGTATCTTTTCCGGCCGGGCGGAAGCGAGATGGGCATAAGCATCTATACCGGGGAGACGATAAACACCAAGGACTTCGTGTTCAATGTGGCCGAGGCGTCCGACACCTGCATCGTGATGCGGCTGCCGTTCCGGGGAGGCGGATATATCCAGCAGAAATATTCCATTTCGGAGTCGTCATATCTGGTGAAGAACACGTTGTCGTTCGTGGGGATGGAGTCTGTCATCCCGAGGAAAGTCTCCTACTATGACTTCGACTGGGAGCTGACCGTCCCGAGGATGGAGAAGGGCTACAAGAATGAAGTCCAGTATTCCAAGGCCAATTACTATTTCGCCGGAGACAAGAAGCCGGAGTCCGTGGGCCGGGGCAGGAGCGACAGCAAGCGCATCGAGAACAGGACGGAGTGGTTTGCGTTCCAGC
>CAVECU010000121.1:0-2009 GCA_963614015.1 uncultured Eubacteriales bacterium | reverse complement strand
GTGCAGCAGTTCGCTTCCGGCGAGCTCGCCATCGCGTTCGTGCCGGAGGACGATCCGTCCCACGATCTGATGCACTGCAGCGCAAAAATGCGTTCCGACTTCAAGATCGGCGGGGATGTCGAATATGTGAACGAATTCTATTTCGGTCCGAACCACTACCGTACGCTCAAGTCCTATGACCGGAAATACGAGAAGATAATCCCGCTTGGCGGATGGCTTGTCGGCTGGTTCACCAAATGGGTGATAATCCCGCTGTTTGACCTTCTGCACAAGTTCATATCCAACTTCGGCATCATAATCCTGCTGATGACGATATTCATAAAGATTGTCGTGCTTCCGTTCGCCTACAAGTCATATTCCTCTTCGGCGAAGATGCAGGCTCTGAGACCGGAGATGGACAAGCTGAATGCGAAATATCCCAAGCAGGAGGATGCTCTGAAGAAGCAGCAGGCCACGATGGAACTCTACAAGCGTGCCGGTGTCAACCCTATGGGAGGATGTCTGCCGATGCTCCTGCAGCTGCCTATCCTCTGGGCGATGTTCAGGTTCTTCCCGGCATCCATCGAGCTGAGGCAGCAGTCGTTCCTGTGGGCCGACGACCTCAGCGCCTATGACTCCATCATCGATTTCGGGACCCGTGTCCCTCTCCTTGGAGACCACATATCGCTGTTTGCGCTCCTGATGGCCGTATCGATGTTCTTCTACTCCAAGATCACGGCTTCGAGCCAGATGTCCGGCAATGACCCGAATATGGCCTCGATGAGGTTCATGAGCATCTGGATGATGCCTATAATGATGTTCTTCATCTGCAACAGCCTTTCATCCGGACTCAGCTACTACTACCTGCTGTCAAATCTCATCACGATGCTTGAGACCTGGATCATCCGTAAGTTCTTCGTCCGTCCGGAGGAAGTTCTCGCGAAGCTCAAGGCCTCCGAAGGCAAGCCGCTGCCAAAGAGCAAGTGGCAGCAGAGGCTGGAGGAAGCCCAGAAGATGCAGCAGCAGATGGCCCGCGAGCAGCAGAAGAAAGCGAGGAGATAGCCCGGAATGTCCATAGCATCCGAAATAACGAGATTGCATAAGGAACTGCCGCAAGACGTGAAGCTTGTGGCAGTTTCCAAATATCACCCTGCGGCTTCGGTAATGGAAGCCTACAATGCGGGCCAGCGCCTTTTCGGCGAGAACCGTCCGCAGGAACTGTATGCCAAGTGCCGGGTGCTTCCGTCCGATATCCAATGGCATTTCATAGGCCATCTCCAGACCAACAAGCTCAAGATGGTGCTGCCGTATGCCGCTCTGGTACAGTCTGTTGACTCTGTCCATCTTCTGGAGGCTATTGACAAGTGGGGGAGGGACAACGGCCGGAACACAAGGATTCTGCTTGAGCTTCATCTCGGAGCGGAACAGACCAAGCACGGAATGAGCGGGGACGCAATCCTGGAGGTGATGGACACTCTGCCGAAGTATCCGGCTGTCACGGTGTGCGGTCTCATGGGTATGGCCACCAACACGGATGACGAGTCCGTAGTCAGGGGGGACTTTGGCAGGATATCGGAGCTGTGGCGGCGGATCCGGGGTCTGCATCCGGAGCTTGCCGATTTCACCGAATTGTCCATAGGAATGTCTGAGGACTATGCCCTGGCCATCGGATACGGGGCCACGATAGTCCGTATCGGGACTAAAATTTTCGGTCCCAGAGAATATTGAGAAGCGGCGGACTGAAAGCTTACCTGCCTATTTCCTCGATCATGGCCTTGGCCACGGCGGCGGAAGCTCCCTTGCCCCCGAGGGCCTTGCGTATTTCGGCGTAGCCTTGAAGCATATTGCTGCGGTATTCCTTATCCTCTATCATTCTCCTGACCTCTTCCACGACATTGTCCGGCGTGAAATAATACTGCAGCAGCTCCCTGAAGCATGTCCTGCCGAGGATGAGGTTGCCCAGGCTGATGAACCGTATCTTTATGATCTGCTTGGCGATGTTGAAATTGATCTCCGCCCCCTTGTATGCC
>CAVECU010000120.1:0-4817 GCA_963614015.1 uncultured Eubacteriales bacterium | reverse complement strand
GCTCAAGACCATTGATCTGGACGCCGTCAGGATGAAAGGCTACGGCTTCCAGATAGAGATGAAATACACTACTTGCAAGCTTGGGTTCAAGATTGCCGAGGTCCCTATCATCTTCGTGAACCGCAAGGCCGGGACATCCAAGATGAGCGGCGGAATCTTCGGAGAGGCATTCTGGGGCGTGCTGAAGCTGCGTTTCCGGGACATCAAGGCTAAGAAGCTGTCTTGAATTCGGGAACCATTTCAAGACAGCTTCTAAGAAACCGTCTTGAACTCGGGAACCATTTAAAACAGCCTCTGAACAATAATGGGCATATCAAGAACACTTCTTTTCGGAGCGTCCATCGCCACGGCAGGCAGCTGCAGGCGGGGGGCGCTTCTTGTTGAAGGCGAGAGGATAGGCGCTCTGTGGTTCCCTGACGAGGGCGGGCAGGTGTCTGTCAACGGCTCGTCTGTGGCATTTGACGATCTTCCGGGAGCGCTGGAGCGGATGTGGCCGGATATGGAGACGAGAACTCTTGACGGCAAGACTGTCATGGCCGGGGGAATAGATGCCCACGTGCATTTCAGAGAGCCGGGGATGGAGTGGAAGGGAGATCTTCACACGGAATCCTGCGCGGCGCTGCTCGGCGGGATTACGTCGTTCATCGATATGCCCAACACTCGTCCGCCGGCTGTGGATTTGGCCGGAATAGAAGCGAAATGCCGTCTTGCGGAAGGCCGATGCGCCGCCAACTGGGGGTTCCATATCGGGGCGACAGACGACAACACCGGTTTGCTGACGGACTTGCTCCGCTCCGGGCGAGGAAATGATTTCTGCGGGATAAAGGTGTTCTTGGGTTCATCCACGGGGAACATGCTTGTGGATGACGATGAAGCGCTCGAAAGACTTTTCCGGATAAAAGGTTGCCGGATACTGGTTCACAGCGAGGACGAGGGCATTGTACGAGCCAATCTGCAGGCGGCCGTGGATAGGTTCGGGGATGATATTCCATTCTCCCTCCATCCGGAGATACGCAGCCGGAAAGCTTGTATCCTGAGCACGGCGAAAGCGTTGGAGCTGGCCATGCGTCTGGGCACAAGGCTCCACATCACTCACGTCACGACTGCCGAGGAAGTGGAGATGATACGCACGGCAAAATCATATAATCCGGATATAACGGCCGAGACATCAGCCAATTATCTCTGGTTCTGCGATGAAGACTATGCCCTGTGCGGAGGCAGGATAAAGTGCAATCCCGCCATCAAGACCGCCCGGGACCGTGAAGCCCTGCGCAAGGCGGTAGGGGACGGTGTCATAGATACGATAGGATCCGATCATGCTCCGCATCTGGCGGAGGAGAAAGACAAGCCGTACTGCGAGTGCCCTTCCGGGATTCCGTCCATCGGGCAGTCCCTGTCTGTCTTGTTGACTGTGGCCTCGGAGGAAGGCATAGGGCTTGAGAGGATTGCTTCCGTGATGTCGGAGCGCCCGGGCGAGATTTTCGGAGTGCAGGGCAGGGGGACTCTGGAGAAAGGCCGCTATGCGGACATCGTCATCGTGGATGCGGATACGGAATACACCGTCGGTGAGGTCGGGGCGGGAATCGCCTACAAATGCGGGTGGACACCATATTCAGGAGTCCGTCTCAAGGGTGTCGTGGAAGATGTGTATCTCTCCGGAAAGCTATCTGTCAGCGGAGGACGGCTGCTTGCCGACAGCGGCGGAAGAAGGCTCGTCTTCAGCAAGTGACTTCTTCCCGAACGAAATCTGCGAGATCACCACGCCTATGCAGGCGACGAACATCCCCGCCCACTGCATCGCGGACAATATCTCCTGCCCGAGAATCCAGCCGCATATCGCCGTGAACAGAGGAATCGTGGACATGAATATGCTGGACTTCGCGACGCCCAGACATTTGATGGTATATGCCCATAGAGAAAAGGCAAGGCTTGAGCACAGGGCGGCAAGGCAGATTATCGGCTTCCATACATCCCAGGACAGGTATGTCTCCGGGTTGAAGCCGTCAAGTCCGAATCCGATGAAAAGCGGGAGCAGATAAATCGAGCCGAACAGGAACTGATACATCACGATCACCGACGGGGCGTAATTCTCTGACAGCACCTTGGTGAAAGAAGCGTGTCCCACCTCTGACAGGACGGCCACGATCAGCAGGATCATTCCCAGCCAGAATGCTTTCCCCACGGTGCTCGAGCACAGTGTCACCATCACGATTCCGCCGAGACAGACGGCGATTCCGAGCATATTGATGACGCCGAATTTCTCCTTGAACACGAGCATCCCCACGATGACTGAGAAAATCGGTCCAGTGGCTATCATCATGGCACTGTAAGTGGGTGATTCCGTGAGCTTTATTCCGTATGATTCGCATACGAAATAGATGAGCGGCTCGAACATGGCGAGCAGAAGGAAGAACTTCACGTCCTTCCGCCGCAGTCTGATGTCCTTGCCGAGGATGATGTTTATGACCAGCAGAGTGAGCGCCGCCACCAGAATGCGGACGAATACCATATATTCCACAGGTATCCCCATTCCGAGCACCCGGTCGCTCCACAGATACGACATCCCCCACAGACATATGGCCGCCAGCGACAGCGCATATGTCCATAACATTTTGTATTTTCCGGACGACAATATTCCAGACATCTGCACTCTTCTCCTTTTCTGTTCGTTGCGGAAAGTGATCGGGGAACTGGCTCCGCCGGTCATCGTTTCCGGTTACAAATATAACAGAAATCGGTCAGAAAAAGAGTGAATCCTAAATAATTTGTGCTGAAAAGTTATAGTTTCGTTTTAAAACAGGGTGTTTTCCAAGCGGCCATTTTCCTGAATGTTTCTTGTGTTCAGGCTGTTTTCCGGCCGTTGTGGACGGCCACTACCTGAGATATCCGGAAAAGAACTCCCATACAATGTCGCAGGTAGGAATGAATTTCTCCGACCAGCTGTGTCCGCCGCCGCGCACCTCGTATAGAAGGACATCCGCCGCCGGGCCGTTCTTGCGCGCGGGAAGACCGCCTGCGAACTTGTGCAGAAAGACTTCTCCCTGTTTGGATGGAACCTGTGTCACATCTTCGGTGATGCAGCGGTTTGCCGCCACTATCCGTCCTACGGCGACGGGTACTGAGAGATAAGCTCCCCATCCGCCTTTGTTTTCCGGATCTCCATTCCAGGCCGAGGTCTTGTCAGCTGTGCCGTGCACCTCCATGAACGGAACAGGCTTGCGGTAGTCCGATTTCATTGACGTCAGGGTCAGACCCGCTATCGATGCGATGGCTGCAAATGTCTCCGGATGTTCTGCCGCCATAAGGTAACACATTTCACCGCCGTTGGACATGCCTGTGAGAAATACATTGCGTCTGCTGGTTCCGTGCTTCTGATGCAAGTGCCGTATCAGATGGCGGAGATAGTCCATGTCGTTGATTTTGTAGTCTTTCTGGAACGGGTAGCCCACATTCCAGCAGTTCTTTCCCCTGCCGTCCTTGGCTCCCTGCGGCCAGCATACTGCAAACCCATGTTCATCGGCGAGTTCCATGAACCTCAGCCCCGCATTCATTGCCCTGCCTCCATAGCCGTGCAGAACCACTACAAGAGGGAGGTCCGCAGTGTTTCCGGCGCGATTTCCGGGCACATACAGCCATGCCTGACGTTCTATGCCCTGGTCCTTGAACGCTATCTGGCTGCACTTGTCCTTGGGTGACGTCTGTCCGGCATTCCGGGCCGATGCCGCTGTCAGGGAGATGATGAAAAGAATTGCGATGGTCGGTAATGCGTGTCTCATATGTTGAATATGTTTTGAAACTGTTCTTAAAAATCGGGAACCGTATGTCCTGTATGTGATGATGACGTGAGGTGTCGTGTCCCGGCTATGACAATATTATATAAAGTGCACACAGCAGCAGCGCGGCCGCGGATGTGACATTCACCTGCTTGTGGTATCTCTCGAATATGTGTGAAAGGGAGCTTCCCGCGAGAATCCATGCGAAATTGGCTCCGGGCCCGGCGATAAGCAGAAGCGCCGCTACGGGAAGCAGATCTCCCAGCTCGCTGGAATACGGCAGCACGAATGTCGAATAGACGCTCAGCTCGAAAAGCAGGATTTTGGCGTTTGTCATCTGCACGATCATTCCGCTGAGGAATGTGCAGTCCTTTTTGTCATCTCCCGCGCCCATCCGGTCTCTCCACATGCAATAGGCCAGATAGGCGATATATGCAGCCCCGAAATATTTGAGCCACTTGACATAGGGCCCGAGGGCCTCTCCGATGAAATGGACCGACACCGCCATCGCGAGCACGGCTATGGCTGCACCTGTCAGCAGGCCGAGCCACATCTTCATTGACCGGGCTCTTCCATATCGGACGGCCATTGTCAGTGAGAAGATGTTGGCGGGTCCCGGGGTATATCCTACGACGAAAATCTGCAACAGCAGCGCCGGCAACAAATTATCTGGCATAATGAACTTCGGAAATTTCTTTCCGGTCCCCGAAGATACGAAAGATAATCCTGAATTGCGAAGCTATAGGGGTGCCGCGAATGATTTTTGGCAGAATTGACGAAAAAATGAATACTTTTGCATCCGGACTCCTGAGGCCTTGTCCTCCGGTGCGCCGCTTGGTGTCAAGCCTTTGATAATAACCTGAAAGATAATACAATGGATGTTCCGATACAAACAATAGGGGGGGTGGACAACGGTCATCAAATTTTGAGCTTTATCGCATATTGTGTATGCTGTTGATAGTGGCTCACCACTATGTGGTCCATTCCGGACTCATGTCTCCCGATAATCCGATGGTGGCAGACTATACAGGCTTCAAAGCGTTG
>CAVECU010000119.1:0-4845 GCA_963614015.1 uncultured Eubacteriales bacterium | reverse complement strand
ATCCAGACCCGTATATGAATAGGTGAACCGCGCTCCTATCGCAGTATTGTCCGCTACGAACCAGAAAGCCGCAGGTGATGCTTTCACCGTGGAAAATGAGCCTTCGATACCTGTCAGAAGAGACATCAGCTCATATCCGATGTCACCGTTGCCTGCGGAATAATGATGGTATGCGATGGAACTTCCCGCCGTCATGGTACCTCTGGGGACAAACAGGGAATTGGCCTTTCCCAGACCCCTGTCAAATTTCTCCCTTTCCTGCGAAGCCGCCGTGAAGCATATCGCGATAAAAGCGGCTATCATCATAAGTTTCCTCATAACCCCGCGAAATTATCACAATTCCGCCTTATTTCCAAACGGCGTTTTGCCGGGAGCCCGGGGCGGAAATTGTCTTTGTCGTTATTGTTTTGTAATTTTGTATGATTTTGCGCCGCCTGTAGGCACAAGGACCAAGAAAACAGACGACTTATTTCAAAACAGCTTCTATACACGACGTTATGGCGGTTACGAACTATACTGACGACAATATCAAGACCCTGGAGTGGAACGAACATATCCGGCAGCGCCCGGGAATGTATATCGGCCGGCTCGGCAACGGAGACAACTCCGATGACGGCATCTACATCCTTCTCAAGGAGATCGTGGACAACTCCATCGATGAATTCGCGATGGGCTCCGGAAAGCAGATAATCATCAACATCTCCGAAGACAATGAAGTGTCCGTCAGGGACTTCGGCCGAGGAATCCCGCTCGATTCCGTCGTCAAGGCCACCAGCAACCTCAACACCGGCGGCAAGTTCGACGACGCGGCGTTCAAGAAGTCCGTCGGGCTCAACGGTGTGGGCACGAAAGCCGTCAACGCATTGTCGTCACATTTCTACATAGAGTCGTTCAGGGACGGCATGAGTTCATGGGCAAGATACGAGAGGGGCGTCCTGCTGGACTCCGGCAAGAAAAGCGATGTCTCCGAGAAGAACGGCACCTTCGTCTCATTCGTCCCCGACACCGAAATGTTCGGGAAATACGCCTACAACCACGACTATGTCGAGACGATGGTCAAGAACTACTCCTATCTCAAGAGAGGACTGACACTGACCCTCAACGGAACCTCGTACAAGTCCGACAACGGGCTTCTCGACCTCGTGAACGAGCGGATGAACGAGGCTTCGCTATATGCCCCGATCCATCTGGAAGACAAAGACATAGAGATCGTGCTGACACACGGCAACAGCTATGGCGAGAACATCGTATCATTCGTCAACGGACAATATACCAGGGACGGAGGGACGCATCTGGCGGCGTACAGGGAGGCCATTGCCAAGACGCTGAAGGACTTCTTCAAGAAAGACTACGACCCGCAGGATTGCAGGCAGGGCATCGTCGGTGCCGTCAGCATCGAAATACAGGAGCCCAACTTCGAGGGACAGACCAAGACGAAGCTCGGCTCCACATACACTTGGGAGAAGCCGCGCAGAGACGATGACGGACATGAGGTCAAAGGTCCGGACGGCGCCGTCATCATAGACCGGGGACCTACCATCCGGTCGTTCATCAATGACTTCGTGACCCGCAATCTGGACAACTATCTCCGCATGCACAAGGAGGTCGCGCCGGTCATCGAGGAGAAGATCAAGGCCTCGAAGCAGGAGAGAGAGGAGATTTCCGGCATCCAGAAGAAGACCCGCGAGAAGAACAAGCGGGCCAACGTCTACAACAAGAAACTCCGCGACTGCCGCTACCATTATTGCGACAAGCTGCCTGCGGCCAAGATGGAGGAAGGCGAGAAGTCAAGCATCTTCATCACCGAGGGTGACTCCGCGAGCGGTACCATCACGAAAGTCCGCAACGCCAACACGCAGGCGGTGTTCAGTCTCCGCGGCAAGCCGATCAACTGCTACAAGGAAAGCCGCAAGCACGTGGCGGAGAACGAAGAGCTCAACCTCCTCATCTCGGCGCTCGGCGTGGAGGAAGACCTCAAGAACCTCAGATACAACAACATCATAGTGGCGACCGATGCCGATGACGACGGGATGCACATCAGGATGCTGGTGCTGACGTTCTTCATGAAATATTATCCGGATCTGATCCGCAGAGGGCACGTGCACATACTTCAGACCCCGCTCTTCAGAGTCAGGAACAAGAAAGAGACGAGGTACTGCTACTCCGATGATGAGAAGGCCGCGGCCATAAGCGAGCTCAAGACAGGAGTGGAGATCACGAGGTTCAAGGGCCTCGGAGAAATATCCGCCCACGAGTTCGTGGATTTCATAGGTGAAAATATGAGACTCGATCAGGTGAATCTCGCCGAGGACGAGTCCATTTCCAGCATCATGGAATTCTATATGGGCGACAACACCATTGACAGGCAGAACTTCATCCGACAGAATCTCCGCAGTGAGGAGGAGCTGGAGGATATCAATGTATGACGGTCTGCCCGCGGCAGGCCCGGAAATTGTTTCAAAAACAGATTATAACACTTTACGACTATGAGCAACTGGAGCAGATTCTGCGGATTCCTCCTGAAGAAGCTGGGATGGACCACCATCGGCGGACCGGCACCGGACAAAAAATGCATCATCCTCGGCGTACCGCATACGTCAGCCTGGGATTTCATCATCTCGTATCTGTTCTATACGCAGTTCGACAAGACTGCCCACGTGATGATAAAGAAGGAATTCTTCAAATGGCCGTTCGGATGGTTCCTGCGCAAGGTGGGATGCATCCCCGTGGACAGGAGCAACGCCGCCGGAATGCTGTACAGTCTCATCAAGGAGATGGAGAAAGTGGATGAATTCCATCTTGCGATAGCTCCGGAAGGAAGCCGCAAGCCCGTGCACAAGTGGAAGACAGGCTATCATCTCATCGCCAAGGAAGTAGGCTGTCCGGTCTATATGGGATATTTCGACTGGGGGTCCAAGCGTGTCAGCATAGGCGATAAAGTTGAGCTCACAGATGATGCGAGAGCGGACACCGACCGGATCCAGGCATTGTACGGACAAATGAACTTCAAGGGGAAGCACCCTGACGGGTTCGTCACACATTAAGTAAAGAGGATATGGGAAGAGGACTATACAAAAAGCTCACAACCAGCAAGGAGAATTATATCACGACTCTGGGGAGGCTGTTCGATTTCGCCACATCGGCCTACGAGAAGAGGCCGGCGCTGCAGTTCGCGGACGGAGAGCAGGCATACACCTACGGGGACATGAAGGCCAAGAGCCTGGAGCTCGTGCATCTTTATGCCAGATACGGATTCTGCGCAGGCGACAGGATCGCGATCCTGTCCCAGAACATGCCGCACTGGACCATAGCTCTGTTTTCCATAGTGGCTTTCGGAAGAGTGGCCGTGCCGATACTTCCGGACTCATCGGAGAGCGAAATCTCCAATATCCTGACTCATTCCGAGTGCAAGGCCATCTTCATCTCAAAGCGGATGCTTCCGAAGCTGTCCGAGGAGCAGAAGAAGCGGCTCACGCTTATCATTGACATAGAGACATTTGAGATCCTTCAGAAGGACAGCGCATCATTCACCTGCGACGGATGGGGCAAGGATCCCGCTCCGGACGATCTCGCGATGATCATCTATACATCCGGCACGTCAGGTCATCCGAAAGGCGTGATGCTCAGCCACAGGAACTTCTGCCACAATGTCGTGGAGGCCTGGCACGCACAGAAAGCCGGGAAGAGGGACAGATGGCTGTCCATCCTGCCGATGTCCCATACTTATGAGATGAGCTTCAGCGTGCTCTATCCGATTTTCGTGGGCGGATGTGTCAATTATATCAAGAAGCTTCCGACTCCGACAATCCTCATCGATGTGATGAAGAAAGTAAGGCCGACAATCATGTGTTCCGTACCTCTGATCATAGAGAAAGTGTACAAAGCCATCATCGTCCCGACCATTGAGCGCAGCCGGGTGCTGTCCTGGATGCAGGAGCACACTCCGGGGCTTCTGTATTTCCTCATAGGGAAGCGTCTGTACAGGACGTTCGGAGGAAAGCTCAAGTTCTTCGGCATCGGAGGCTCGAAGCTCGACCCTGCTGTGGAGGAATTCCTCATAAAGGCCAAGTTCCCGTATGCGATCGGCTACGGACTTACGGAGACGGCTCCCCTAATCACAAACGCCTGCGTGGGCAAGACAGTGGTCGGCTCCATCGGAGTGCCGGCGTACAAGGTCCAGGTGAAGCTGCAGAATGTCAATCCGGAGACCGGTGAGGGCGAAATTATCGCCAAAGGCGACAATGTAATGCTCGGATATTACAAGGATCCGGAGCGCACCAGGGCGGTACTGACGGACGACGGGTGGTTCCGCACCAACGACCTCGCCTGCATGGACGCCAAAGGCCGGTTCTACATAAAGGGCAGGCTCGGCAACATGATTCTCGGTCCGTCGGGAGAGAATATCTACCCGGAGGAAATCGAGCAGGTCATCAACCATTTCGGCGGCGTGAACGAGTCGCTCGTGATGGAGAGGGACGGCAAACTCGTGGCTCTCGTCAAGTTCGACGACAATGTACTGGACTGGAACCAGGCATCTGAGGACAAGTTCTTCGAGACGCTCCAGGCCAAGAAGAAAGCCATTCTCGACTATGTCAACCGCCACGTCGGCAAGTCATCGAAAGTCAATACCGTGGAGGTCGTCAAGCAGAATTTCGAAAAGACCGCGACCCAGAAGATCCGCAGGTTCAAATACAAGGACGCGCACGGGGACGATGTGAAAGAGGGAGATTAAAAAGCCCGATGGAGTGACTAACAAGTCCCGTGAGGGACCGCACCGGATAGGTGCGAAGCACCCCTAATAGGGGTCGCAGCCTCAGCTGCGGGGGTTAATAGGCCCTTTAAGAG
>CAVECU010000118.1:0-4886 GCA_963614015.1 uncultured Eubacteriales bacterium | reverse complement strand
CCGTGGTGACAGACACGATGCGGCAGCGGCAGCCCCGCTTCTCCAGCGCGAGCGCAAGGAATGCGGAATTGAAATCAAGGAAGCCGTCTATGCCGGCTATCAGCACCTTATCCCCTATCTTCTCATCCGGAGACTCAAGCACAGCCATATCATCCACAGCGAGCCACACAGGCTTCACCGCCCCCGTGGCGGAAATGATATAACTGTTCTTCTGCGCCGACCCGACAAGACCGATGCCGCAAGAGGCAAAAAGAGCTTTCGCCTCACAGGCATAAGCGCTTATCCTCTCCTTTCCTATCTTCCGATAGGGATGTTCCGCCGGCAGCGAGCCGACAGCGTCAAGAGGAGAACTCACAGGGCTGCCGTCCGGCATCCGGGACAGCAGTCCGAATCCGCCCGAGAAGAAATGCATCGCATTCTGGCCGGCGGAGACTATGGCACACCTCCTTCCCTCACGCAGAAGCCTCAGACCGCACACGAGGCCGGAAAGGCCACCACCTATTATGACAGTATCAAATCTCATATTTTCTTCCGATATTTTCAGTTCTCCGAAGCTTCTACGGAACGGCTTTCACACGCCCCGACGCCCCCGTCATCGCATCTTCCCAGACCGAGGCACTCGGAATACACCCACTCGGTGAACTCCACCTCCCGCAGCGTCTCCCCCCAGGCGACAGGATACATTCCCTTCCAACGTTCGTTCATGAACGATTTCAGGTCACGCAGCGCACGCTCCGCACATCCGTGAGCCTTGCCGAGCAGGCCCGCCGCCCTGCAGGCGCACAGCTCGCCCTGACAAGTACCCATCCCGACTCTGGTCCGACGTCTCAAGTCCACGAGACCATGGACATCGAGATTGTCGATGGCGTTTCGCACTTCACTCTCGGAGACTTCCTCACACTCGCACACGAGACTCCGGTCTTCATCGGTAGCGAGGTCCAGCTCCGATGCCATAGCCCCGGCTCTTCCGGCCGCGGCTTTCTGGACTGTGGTAGGATTGCTCCACATCTTCTTGGAAACTTCCTTGACGCCGCCCTTGCCGGATCCCGGCAGCGGGAGCGTCCGGGTCTCGCATTTTCTGTCCACTCCAAGCTTGGCGCACACCAGATCCGCAGCCTGCTCGGCCATCAGACGGTATGTCATCAGCTTGCCTCCGGTGATGGTGATGAATCCGTCTATCCCGTCACGCACCGCGTGATCGAGAAGGACGATTCCCCTGCTTATGTTCCGCCCTCCCGGATCATTGTCCGCGGAGACAAGAGGCCGCACTCCGGCATAAGCTCTCAGAATCCTGGTATCGGCAAGACACGGAGCGAGCTTTTCACCCTCTTCAAGCAGAAGCTTCACTTCGTCAGGAGTGACCTTCACGTCATCGCATTCCTCATAAGGCACTCTTGTAGAAGTAGTTCCTATCACGCATACGGTATCCCCCGGCACGAGGATGTCGGCATTCGCCGGCTTTCTGCACCGGTTGAGCACAATGCCGTTGACCCTGTGGGCGAATATCAGCAGCGCTCCCTTGGCAGGAAACATGCTTATCTGAGCCCCGGCCATCGCAGCGATATCGTGACCCCAGATTCCTCCGGCGTTCACGGTGACGGAAGCATAATATTCGGCCGTCTCCCCGGTCCGGCTGTCCAGGACTTTGACGCCGGCTATACGGCTCCCCTCCCTGATGAAGGATATGACCCGGGAATAGACAAGCACCCGCGCCCCATGCATCTTGGCATCGAGAATGTTGGAAGAGCATAATCTGAACGGATCCACCGAGCCGTCAGGCACTCTAACGGCGCCGATGATGTCGGGGTTTACGGACGGCTCAAGCCTGATGGCTTCCTTGGGGTCGATGACCTCAGCTTTGATCCCGGCATTCGTGCAGGATTCGACAAACTTGGCCTGATACGCCAGATCGTCTTCAGGAAGTGTGATGAAGAAGCCGGAAGTGTCATCCACACAATGATTTGCGACACACTTCAGAATCATATTCTCCTGGATGCATTCCGCCGCCGACTCCCGGTCGGTCACGGCATATCTCGCGCCGCTGTGCAGCAGACCGTGATTTCTTCCCGTAGCGCCGTCGGCTATGTCGCTTCGCTCCACGAGCAGCGTCCGGAGTCCCCTGAGAGAGCAGTCGCGGGCAGTACCGGCCCCCGTGATACCACCCCCTATGACGATGACATCAAATTCATTGTTGCGCTTTCCTATCATTGCTCAGAAGTTGTTTTGAAAGAATGCAGGAAGCCGCGAAAAATGCGGCTTCCGCTTTCATTTTGATATGCAAAGATAGGAATATATTTTCAAAACGAAAAGGAAGAGTCATCATACGGCACTTCCTTCCCCGCCTGCGGGCCTACTTCATACGGGCCTTGATCCTCTTGCGCAGACCGCTTGACAGAGAGACCGGACAATCCGCGTCAGACGCATCCAACCATTTCAATGCCAATTCATTATCACCAAGCATATAGCAAGCCTGCGCGATATTGTATTCCGCGCACGAACGGCGCATCTGGTTCTTGGTGTCCGCGAGTTTCATCCAGATTTCGATTGCCTCCTTCCTCTTATATTCGAAAGCGGACTGAGATGCACTCTCCCACAACGAAGGCGTGTCGAAATAGATGAACGTGTACTGCTCCGTCTTCCACACCGGCTTGAATATTCCGGAAGACATGTCGCCCAGCTTCTCGCCCTGGCTGCCGAGCGAAGGCCAGAACAGAGTTTCCACGTCATCTGCGGAAGCCGCGCTGCCCGCGCCGACTTCAGACGCCACAACCCTGCGGCCCTCCCATGCATAGACTGTATCTTTCTCTGCCATAGAGTCATAGGCATACAGCTTGACTGTCACAGGAGCGGAGACATCGTACCCGACTGACTTGCCTTCCCCGTCATCCTTCAAAGGCGATACGGAGACTTCCCCGAATCCGGGGGCATCGAAAAGGAACACGATGTCGCTTCCTGTCTCCATCACGAAATGCGACAGGGAATCCACAGTGCCGTAGTTCCCGTCCGCCGACTTCGACACCTTGAACAGATCTATCGCCTTCCGGCTTCCGAAATAATCGTTTTCCAAGGAAGAAGCGAAACCGTTGACAAGATATTCGTTAAAGACGGAATCGCGGCCGTCTCCGGCTTCAAGACACACCACGGCGACGCTTTTGCCGCCGATGTCAAGGCCCGAAGCGGAAGGATACCGCATCTCCACATTCATGCTGAATGCCTGAGGATCACACGACGACACTGCCGCAGCAGACAGAAGGACCACCGCAGCAAAACCTGTCAAATTCATCCTTTTCATAACGATTCGTTTTAATACTTCAAATGCCGGCCAGGCACATCCGTGCCTGCGGAAGCCTCCGCGCCCGTTCCGAGACCGCCGGTACAGGCTCATTACGCCAGTCCCAAGAAGTCGGCGGACAGGTCGTATTCGTCGGCTCCGGTAATTTTCACATTCAGGAACCGTCCCACATAAGCTTCCGGCGCAGGCCCCATCGTCTCCGGGTCATACTTCACCAGAATCTCACCGTCGACTTCCGGGCTTTCGTATTCGCTTCTGCAGATGAACACTCCGTCATTGAAGTCATCCGCCAGCACTTTCACCTCGCTCCCGACACGGCTCCGGTTGAAAGCAAAAGATATACCGCTCTGAAAGGACATCAGCTCTCCGAGCCTGTCTTTCTTGACATCTTCCGGGACTGAATCGTCATAATGCTCCGCCCCGAACGTGCCCTCTTCCTCTGAATAGGCAAAAGCCCCGAGCCTCTCGAACTTGGCATCCTTCACAAAATCAAGCAGCTCTGCGAATTCCTCCTCACCCTCTCCGGGATGGCCCACAATCATCGTGGTGCGGAGCACAATCCCCGGCACCTTCTCCCTCATCGTGCGGATGAGCCTTCTGGTCCACGCCCCGTCCACGTGCCTGTGCATCATGTCAAGCACCTTGTCAGACACATGCTGCAAAGGGATGTCCATATAGCGGCACACCTTGGGATTTTCCGCCATCTGCACGAGCACATCTTCAGGAAAATCCGCAGGATACGAATAATGGACCCTGATCCATTCTATCCCATCCACCTCCGAAAGACGGCCGAGCAGCTCCGCCAGTGCTCTCCTGTGATATATGTCCAGGCCGTAATAGGTCGTGTCCTGGGCGATGAGCACGAGTTCCCTGACACCGTCAGCGGCGAGAGACCCGGCTTCAGCCACAAGATCCTCCATCGGGACGGAGCGGTGAGCCCCACGGATGAACGGGATGGCGCAATAGGAACAACGCCTGTCGCATCCCTCAGAGATCTTGAGATAGGCGTAAGGCAGTTTCTTTCCCGGTATTGTCCTGCTGACCCGGCGGTCAGGATGCATCCGGGATCCCAGAGCCTTCACTATCGGGGCGATCTCCCTCGCTCCGTACCAGCCGTCCACTTCCGGAATCAACTCCGGCATCTGGTCCATATACCTCTGTGACAGACAGCCGAATACGAATATCTTCCCGACAAGCCCGGCTTTCTTGGTCTCCACCGCTTCCAGAATGGTCTGTACGGATTCCTCCTTGGCGTCGCCGATGAATCCGCACGTGTTTATCAGCAGGTAATCGGCCTTGCGGCCCGCCTCGCCGTCCGGGAGTATTTCATAGTCATCCCTGACCTGCGAGAGCAGATGCTCCGTGTCCACCTGATTCTTGGAGCAGCCCAGAGTGATAACCCTGAGAGTCTTCTTATTCATTTGCCTTGTCCTGAGAAGTGGCCTCGGCTGCATTTTCATCCTCCGCAGCCTCATCCGCAGCCTCATCCGCATTTTCATCCGCGAAATCGAAAGACGCGAAGCTGTGAAGCTCGTTGTACCACGAAGCTATCTTCTTCATATGCGAGACATAGAACCTGTCCGCGTCATAATCC
>CAVECU010000117.1:0-5006 GCA_963614015.1 uncultured Eubacteriales bacterium | reverse complement strand
GCTCTGCCACCGGAACGGCATTGAAGTCGTGCCGTTTTCAGGGCCGTCGTCTCTGATGCTTGCGCTGATGTCCTCCGGACTCAACGGGCAGTCATTCGCATTCGCCGGCTACCTTCCGGCCAAGACTGACGAGCGCAGGCAGGCATTGAAACGCATCGAGAAACGTTCTTCGGCCGAACGCCAGACACAGATTTTCATCGAGACTCCGTACCGCAACGATTCGCTTCTGGCCGACTTGCTCGGCATCTGCCGTGACGACACCGAGATCTGCCTCGCGGCAGACATCACCATGCCCGACGCTTACATAAAGACCTATACTGTAGCAGAATGGCGTACGATTGCGGCGAAGTCTCAGAAGGACGGAAGCGCCGGAGTCATCGGCAAGCGCCCATGCGTATTCCTGATGCTGGCGCATTGAGACATCCATTTGCCGCTGACGGGTCTTCCCCGCCGTCGGCACACACAACTCTGACGACATTATGAAAGCTGCTTATATAACTCTCGGATGCAAACTCAACTATGCCGAGACATCCACCTATGAGAGAGGCCTGCTCCGCGCCGGCTACGAGACCGTGCCGTGGTCAGGGCAGGCCGACTTGTACATTATCAACACCTGCTCGGTGACCGAGCATTCCGACAAGAAATCCAGGAACATCATCCGCAAGATACACAAGCTGGCTCCGGATGCGGCCATCGTTGTCACGGGCTGCTATGCGGAGCTGAAAAGGAGCGAAGTGGAGGGCATCGAGGGGGTGAGCCTCGTGATAGGCTCAGATGACAAGAGCCGGCTGGTGGAGACGGTGCTCCGGCATATGGCCGGCAGGGAGCGGGGGCCGGAGGCGGAAACCGCCGCTCCGGTGTCCGCGACATCCTCGACACACACGGCAGCTCCCGAGTCCGCGACATCGGCGGCATCATCGCCGGAGCCTGGCGCAGACGGAGGGCAGGGGCTCGCGAAAGGCGGCGGGACCACTTTCGCGGCCTATTCCGGAGGAGAAGACAGGACAAGATCATTCCTCAAGGTACAGGACGGCTGCGACAATTTCTGCGCATATTGCACAGTGCCGTTCGCCCGGGGCAGGAGCAGGAGCATATCCATCGCCCAGGCGGTCGAAGCCGCCGGAAAGATCGCGGCGTCCGGAGTGAAGGAAATCGTCCTGACGGGGGTCAACACCGGAGATTTCGGCAGGAAGACCGGAGAAAGCTTTCTGGATCTCCTGAAAGCGCTGAATGACGTGGAAGGGATTGAGAGATACCGCATTTCGTCCATCGAGCCCAATCTTCTGACCGACGGGACGGTGGACTGGATCGCGGCCGGAACGAAATTCCTGCCCCATTTCCACATTCCCCTGCAGAGCGGAAGCGACACCATTCTGAAGGACGTTGGACGCCGGTACACCACGGAATTTTTCGCAGACAAGATAGACTATATCCGCAGGAAAATGAACCCCGCCGATGGTGAGGTCAATGCCGACGGCACTCTCAAGCCTTCGGTGTTCTTCGGAATCGATGTGATCGCGGGGCTGCCCGGCGAGACGGAGGAATTGTTCATGGAGACTTACAATTTCCTCAAATACAGGATCCGTCCGGCCTTCATACACGTGTTCCCCTATTCCACAAGGCCCGGCACAAGGTCCGCCGCAAGAGCGGATCAGGTAAGGGACAGCATCAAGACCGGGCGCGTGCAGAGACTTGAGACTCTGTGCAAGGAGCTGCATGACAGTTTCATCGCATCCCAGAAGGGAGTGAGGGAGACGGTGCTTTTCGAAGACAGCTGCAAGGACGGCAGAATAGGCGGATACACAGGCAACTACATACGCGTGGAAAGGGACTGGGACCCTTCTCTTGCAGGAAAGCTTGTAGAGGTGGTGTTGTGAGAATCACGATGTAAACAGGGAAACACGGCGACAATTAACACGACGACAATCTATGACAGCCAGATTGACATTTCTCGGAACCGGCACTTCACAGGGCGTACCGATCATCGGATGCCGGTGCGCAGTATGCCGGAGTACGGATGCGGCCGACAAGAGACTGCGTTCTTCCGCACTTGTGGAATACGGAGGGCTGAGCATTCTTGTGGATGCCGGCCCGGATTTCAGGATGCAGATGCTCCGGCAGGGGGTCTCCCATCTTGATGCCATCCTGCTGACACACAACCACAAGGACCACACCGGAGGACTGGACGACGTGAGATCGCTCAACTATATCGACCGCAGGGCGGCCGAAATCTACTGCGAGCAGCCGGTGCTGGACACTCTCAAAGAAGAATACGACTATGTCTTCGCCAAGCACAAATATCCCGGTGCGCCGGAATGGAACATGCATCTCATAGACGAGAGGCCTTTCTTCATAGAACCGGGCAACGCGGACAGGGAGCTGGTGTGGGTCCACGACCTGGGCTACCATTACCGCAATCCGGACGGCAGCCTGAGTCCCACGGATGACAGCCGCATCTCGCACGCCGGGATCGCCGACGACCCGGAATATGCCGGAGACCTCGTGTCACCGGGCGGAAAAGGTGTGGAGGTCATACCGATACGCGGCATGCACGACAAGATGCCCGTGCTCGGATTCAGATTCGGAAAAATAGCCTACATCACAGACATGAGCATGATTCCGGATGAGGAATTCGGCAAGCTGCATTCTCTGGAGCATGTCACCCTCAACACCGTAGGATACAAGCCGCACCATTCGCATTTCTCTCTGGAGCAAGCCATTGACATAGCGCGCAGAATAGGGGCGAAGCACACCTGGCTGACGCATCTGTCGCATACGTTCCCGACATATCCCGAGTTCTGCGGGCAGCTCCGCACTCTCGCCCCGGACATTGACATCAGCCCGGCATACGATGGGCTGAGCATAGAAGCGGAATGATCAGCTTCTGTACGGAGGGACTTCGCCACGGTCTATGAGACCGCGCAGGATTTCGAGGAAGCCCGGAGAATATCGTGCGGCCGGATTGGAGAAGCGGGCGTTTATGTCCATGAGAGTGTAATCCCCTTTCATCTCGTCACTTATATAGCGCACCAGAGCCTGCGCGGTCTCCCCGTCGGACATCATCCCGGGCCCTGCGGCAGCCTCTTCCTGCCGCACTGTCCTGCGGCCGCGGCACACGTCGCAATGTCCGCAATCCGCCGAATCGGTCTGTCCGAAATATGCCAGCAGATAACGTGAGCGGCACTCCGAATCTTCATTGACATAGCCGAGCATCGTCTCCATTCTGCGGTGATATGACTCCCGCAACATCTTGTATTTCTGCGGAGAAAGCCTGACATTACCCTCGGCGAGCCTTTCGTTGTGCAACGTCAGCACATCCGCCCTGTCTCCGGGGACATAGGCGATCACGTGCTCCAGCGAAAGCCTGTACAGCAGCTGCCGGAGTCCGGCGACGGAGATGCCGCAGGCCGATGCGAACCAGTCCTCATCTATCGGCACGGCAAATGAAAACACCCCCACGCAGCGGCGCATTATCACCTCAAGGAGCTCGGGCATCTTGGGGTCTTCAAATGTCACATCATACAGCGACTCCCTGTCCACGATGATCCGCACCCTCGTGGGCACTTCCGTATCCTCCGTCAGAGTCCAATGCCCCTCCCTGCCGATATATTGCATGGCATAATGGACAGAAGCCCTGCTCAGACGGAAACGGGAGCAGAACGCCTCGGCGTCGAACTTGAGCTGCCGACCCTTGCCCTGGCCATATGGGATCTCGAAAAATGCATGGACCTTGTGGTATATGTCCTCAATATATTCCAGACTGGGGAAGGATACGGCTTCCAGCTGCTTCATCCGGCGGACATCCGTCCCGTTCCACAGAAGGACGGCATAGGAGTCCCTGCCGTCTCTGCCGGCGCGGCCGGCCTCCTGGAAATAGGCTTCCGGCGACTCCGGGATGTCGTAATGCACTACAAATCTCACGTCCGGCTTGTCAATCCCCATTCCGAAGGCGTTGGTGCAGACCATGACACGGATCTCTCCGGACTTCCACTTCTCCTGCCTTTCGGCGCGGGTCATTCCCGACAGTCCCGCGTGATAGAATGAAGCGGATGTCCCGCCGGCCTTCAGCGCGGACGCTATCTCCTCGGCACGGCTGCGGCTTCTGACATAGACGATTCCGGAGCCTCCTATCCCGCCGCACACTGCCATAAGCTGGCCGAGCTTGTCCTCCCTGCGGCGCACTATGTAGGACAGATTGGGCCTTTCGAAGCCGCTTTTCAGCAAAGTCCTCTCCCGGAATCCGAGACGGGTCATTATGTCCTCCGCGACCTCCGGCGTGGCCGTCGCGGTCAATGCGATCACCGGAGCATCCACCTTCTCCCTCAGCTCCCCTATCCGGAGATAGTCGGGACGGAAATCGTAGCCCCACTGCGATATGCAGTGCGCTTCATCCACCACGATATAGCTGACATTGAGCTGTTCAAGATAGGATTGGAAGAGCCTTGTCCCGAGCCGCTCCGGCGAGAGATACAGGAATTTGGCATCGCCGTAGGCCGCATTGTTCAGCGCCAGATCCACTTCGCGGCGGTTCATGCCGGCATGTACGGCCAGCGCCTTGACACCCCTGTCCCTGAGATTCTGGACCTGGTCTTTCATCAGGGCTATCAGAGGCGTTATCACCAGGGCGATGCCGTCCCGCATCAGCGCAGGCACCTGGAAGCAGACGGACTTCCCGCCTCCCGTAGGCAATATCGCAAGGACATCCCCGCCACGGAGCGCGGCGTTCACGATCTCCTCCTGCATCGGCCGGAATGAAGCATAGCCCCAATATCTCTCCAGCACCTCTATGGGACAGGCGTTTCCGCCATCTTGACAATTCATATTCTTCACCACGTGTTACGGCTCAATTTTTGCTCACGGCTCACACCTTGGAATCATACAAATTTAGCGAAATTCGTGATGATTTTGCAGCGCGGATTGGGAGTAATGACAAAAATATCTTAATTTTGCGGCTGCTCTGAAAAAGCAACAGTTATAATTTAAAATATTGTTTTTTTATTATGCCA
>CAVECU010000116.1:2654-5014 GCA_963614015.1 uncultured Eubacteriales bacterium | reverse complement strand
CCATAAATATTATAAGATTTATGGAGACACCTCCATAAAAATTATAAGATTTATGGATCTTACAGAATGTCTGATGTGAGAAATTCGGCTCAGAAACCGGGGGCCAGACATCTGAGCCAGGCGATAAGGGCGCGAGCGATCCTCTCATGGCCTTCACAGGTCGGATGAAGCCTGTCTTCGTCCCGAGGGAAATAGTCTTTCTGGGAACGGTTGAGCGGGAATATTCCCGAAATGGCGTTGAGATCGATCACCGGAACACTCCACACGTTACCCGCCTCCTTGACGGCGCCGACGTAAGCGTCGAAGTATTCCCCGCAACTGTTGGTATAGTTCTCGTCCGGCTGGATGTTGTTTTCCGCGAACTTCGCGTAACCTCTGTGCAGCGGCGTCACAAGGATGATCTGCCGGTGCGGATACATATTCTTCAGGGAGTCAAGCGCCACGTTGATCCTGCCCTTGAACGTGCTCTGATCGAGATTCGGAATCCGGTGCTTCCTCGTCTGCATCGACTTCGGCCCGCCGGCCGCCGCCTCCACATTGACACAGTCCTCAACGTACCATTCGCCGACCGGCACTCCGGCATTGAAGTCATTGGTGCCCATCAGGATAAGAATCGCGTCAATGTCATCTCCAAAGTCGTTTTTCAGCCTGTTCGCCTGCGGAAGGACCTCATTCCACTGCTGTCCGTTCCGCGCCACGACGCAAGGTACGATCCCGATCTCCCGCGCCATATACCAATAGTACTTCTCCGGCCCGTTCGATGCCTCGGGATCCGAGATCGAGTCCCCGATAATCCCGACCCGCGCCCCGTACCACGGATGGGTTGTGTCCGCCGCCGCACCAACGGCATCTGCCACACGGACTTCATTCTGCGCCAAAGCCATATCGGCCGCAAGCGCCCACGCCGCCAGCAGGGCGAGGACTCTGATTGAAAAACAGGTGTTATCCATCTTGAATTATCACTATGATTCCGGCAAGTGCCGCAAAACGACAGGCACCTGCCGACTAATTTAGCAATTAATTTCCGTTTCCCGGCTTCGCCGCTGAAAATGGCAGAAGCGGATTCACTTCTCTGGCGGCAGGATCAGCTCCTCGTCACTTACGCCGATGAACTTCAGAAGCTCCCGGATGTCGGCCGGTTCAAAGTCAGGCTGTGACTGCCGGATCCCCTCCAGCCGCGTCTTCTCAGCCTCCTGGCATCCGCGAAGCGCGTTGCTGCGGACTTTCCATCCTGACTCCTCGGTCTGCATCCGTGCGCCGCAACAAGGGCAGGCATGGCTTATGTCCACCCTGCCTGACAGCGGAGAGCCGTTGTAGGAATACCCATAAGCACGATGCCCGCACTTGCATTCCGCAGAGAACAATTCAGGATGTTCCAGCGAGTTGCGAAGAATGGTGCCGATGAAGTAGGGAGGGAAAGCCATGGCCATCGCGTAGCCGGAACAGGAATACGTCATATCCAGCGCTACAGGAATGTAATAAAAACGGTCGATGTCCCTCCACTTGTCGAAGCCGGCCAGCAGGCGGTCTGCGAACTTGAGATAAAGACGAAGTGACTCGCGTTCCCCGCTTTGAGGAATGCGGCAAGACCCATGCCGGGTCAAAAACAGATCTTGTGCCATTGCAACAGATATTTTTTGATTGAACAATCCGCATCTTCTTGCCACCGTGGCATCTGTCTGCTCGGTTGGCGGCCCGGTCGGGCACTCTTGATGCACGTACAAATGTAGCGGATATTCCGGAAAGATCCAAGAATAATGTCAAAATACCCCGACAGTCCACTTTTACAAAAGTGCTTTTTGTGGATAATTTCACTTTTCCAAAAGTGTTTTGTATATTTGAGCCGTAAAAGACTAACGTTATGGAATTGTCAGATATTCGCCCTATCGTGGATTTTTATCATAGCAAGCTTTCACAGGTCAACCTTGATTTCAAGCGTTACCTCCATTCCAAAATCAATTGGGACTCCCGGGTTATCGGAATCAGAGGAGAGCGCGGTGTCGGTAAAACGACCATGCTCATTCAGCGGATCAAGGAGAAATACGCCAATCCGGACGACACCCTTTATATATCCCTGGATCATTTCTGGTTTGGCACGCACAAACTGCATGAGTTGATTGAATTCATGTATAACAGGGGTATTTCCGAATTCTACATTGACGAAGTCCACAAGTACAAAGGTTGGAGCAATATCCTGAAGAATCTGGTGGATCAGTATGCCGATTTGAGGATCGTTTATACCGGCTCGTCCATTCTGGAGATAGACAACGCCAAAGTGGACATGTCCAGACGTCAGACCCCTTACACGCTTAAAGGAATGTCCTTCAGGGCATATCTCGAATACGAAGGTATTCTGAAAA
>CAVECU010000116.1:0-2551 GCA_963614015.1 uncultured Eubacteriales bacterium | reverse complement strand
GTGCAGGAAACTCCTGATGATCATTGCCGAGAATTTGCCGTTCCAGACCAACATTGACAGACTTGCGAGATCGCTTGGGACTACCAGAGATACTCTCCTCAGGCTTATTTATAAGCTGGATGAAGCCCGGATTTTTGAATTGCTTACGGTCGATCTCAAGAGTTATAAGAAACTGGTCAAGCCGGAGAAAATATATCTGGGCAACACGAATTTGATGTACGCTTTATCTCCCAAGTTGGAAGCAGATACGATCAGGGAAACATTCTTCATTGACCAGCTTTCCTCTATCAGTACCGTTCAAATGCCTCCGAAGGGCGACTTTCTTGTAAATGGCAAGTACCTCTTTGAAGTTGGAGGTGATTATAAAAACTTCGACCAAATCGCAGGAATTCCGGACAGCTGTCTCGCCATCGACGGTATCGAGACCGGTTACGGTGCCAGAATTCCTCTATGGATGTTTGGTCTGCTCTACTAATCCGTCAAAACCGCCGGAAGACTCACCGATAATCGACATCCCTGCCCGGAACCGTGTCGCCGTCTGCACAGTGTACGCTGAATAAGCTCGCGAGGCAGAATATAACGTAAAAGCAAGAGGGTGGTACTTCTATTCGTGACAACATCCGCCAGGGCCCGCGCTTCACAGGTTTAGCGTCAGGCCTATCGAGAAGCGGCGGGGCTTGCCGGTCTGGAAGAAGGAATCGCCTACGGACTTGAAATAGAACACGGAATATTCCGCTCCTGCGAGATTCTGCCCGCGCACCCAAAGCTCCGCCTTCGGAAAGCGGAAGCGCAGATCCGCTCCAAACAGAGAATACGGCGCCTGGCTGAAATCCCCGGCCTCATCCCAGAAAGTCCGCCCGCTGCGGTTCAGATCAGCATTTACAGACACCGAACGCAACAGGCGGCCTCCGGCCGGGAAGGTGTATCCGCACCTGAAGTACAATGTGGATTCCGGAGAATATGGAATGCGGCGGCCGGACCAGTCATCAATCCCGTTGTCATAGTCCGTGAACCGGGCATCCATCAGGCTCCCCGCGAACGTCACGGACAAGCCTTTCCACATCCACAGAGCCTCCGCCTCAACTCCACGGCTGCGGGATGCACCGGCATTGGCCATTATCCTACCGGTGCCGTCACCATCCGGGAACACCGTCATCTGCTGGTTTCTGCAATTCACCAGATACGCCGTGAGGGACATATCCAGACGATGACCACCGGCATTGAGGCCGAATCGTCCGCCTACCTCATAATCCATGCATGTCTCCGGCTTGTATGTCATCGCTGAACCGGAAATGCGCCCCTGACCGTCCGGAGCCATTCCGAGCTTCTCCATCATCCCGTACATCATTCCGTTGCGGAGATTGTCCGAGAAGATCTGAGTGTTGAACCCTCCGGACCTGTAGCCTTTCGATGCTGAGGCTCCGAGCGAAGCCGACATCCCGGCCGTCAGAGAAGACAGAACAAGAGATGCAATCATAACGGGTGCAAAGATACGTCCGAATTTTCACTTCGGAGCATGGAACCGTCCATATCAGCGGCCTACCGCCTTACGGTCACTTCGAGAGGATGATTCACGGCCCGGGCCTGAGCTTTCATATAGCAGTTCCAAGCCTCGGGGCTCTCCACACCGCCACGGTCCCATCCGGATGCCGTCCAGTAGTCGATCACTTCCCCTTTGCCCACGCGGAACTTCAGCACCGCATGCCCGTCAATCTCGCACGGCTCGGCATCGAAACGATCCGAAAGAATCACTCCGATGCTGATCTTGCCGTCCCGCACGGGGTCCTTGGTATCGGAAGCCCATTCGGTGAATGATATGTAATCCTTGCCGTATTCGATATCGATGACATCGTGCAGGACTGCGCCCACCACAACATCGAGAGAATCGGTGTCGGCCTCGAATGCGGCAGTCCAATGGACAAGACGAGTGTTGGCATCGAGCGAAAGCGTACGTCTGAGTCTCACATCGAGGCTGTCAACCCGGAATATGGGATAGGTAAATTCCGCCGCCGTCCTCACAGGGCCGTTGCACAGCCTGCCGTAGGTCTCCCAATTGTCCCCGGCGATAACCTTCCCGTCTTTCGAAAGCACAGTGCAGGCGCCGCCGCCGAGAGCCTCTCCCACCTTGTAGCAGTCCATCCCCTCTCCATAGTCGGTATGGATATGCCCACGCTTCAGCCATTTGTCGAACACGAATTCCGGCGTACTCTTAATCCATACGTCAGGCCCCAGCGTGCGCGGAGACGCAAGCGCCGGGCCGTAGATACGTCCCACGACAAGATTGTTCTCGTAGGCGTAATCGTCTTTTCTTTCAGGGACATATCTGCTGCGGACAAGCGTATCGCACGGAGCCGGCTCCGCATTCGTGACACGGAATGACACCTCCGCACCGGCCGGGACATCGGCCTGGAACAGCAGGCACGGCTCGCCGTCCGCCCCGGATGCGATCTGGCTCGGCAGCGGCCTGCCGTCCAATGTCTCCACCGCGACATTCCCGTCCGCAGCCCCGCCGAGACGCAGCTCCCTGACAGGCACGGTGACAGTCTCAGCC
>CAVECU010000115.1:0-5025 GCA_963614015.1 uncultured Eubacteriales bacterium | reverse complement strand
CAAGTCCAGATAGGGCATATTCATACGGGCTGTTCCTCACTCCGTCACCTGCCGGCTTCATCATTTTCGCGGTCAAGACCACAGACTCCGGAGCGGCGGCGGCAAGATCCGACATCTGAGATTCGAACACGGCGGCGTCCCCTGCCGGCATCGCCGCAAGCACATCGGCGACTATGGTCTCGACAGTCCTCTGTCTTGCGTCCTGCGCACCAGTCGTGAATGCGACCGCAAGAAACAATATCGATATAAGTATCTTTTTCATATTCATAGATTTATTGGAATTTGTCCCACTTCAAAGCGAGCAGAAATCTCCCCCGTTTCAGATCATTGACGCCCACGGAGCGCGCATCGGCTGACTGATGAGCCTGTTGGCGGCGTCATCGCCTATGAACAGCTGCTTGTCCGGGTCGAAATTCAGCGTCCTGCCGAGCCTGAGCGCACACGCCCCCATGTTGACGACCGTGCAGCTGTGATGCCCGTTATCCTCGGCCAGGGCGAACTTCTGACGGGTCTTCACGCACTCAAGGAAGTCCGTATGGCGGGGCTCCGGATCCGGAAGCGAATTGATGACATCCATCACATTCGGTATGGTGCACTCGAAGCCCTTGTACACCTTTCCCCCGGGGCCTTCGATATAAGGCACCTTGCCTTTGCTCTCGAAGCCCTCCCCCTCAAGAATGATCTTGCAGCCGTCGGCATAAGTGTAGGTGATGGTCCGCCATATCCCCACGGCGTCCGGATGCTGCTGAGGGGCATCGACCTCGACCTTCACGGGGAAAGTGTCATCCTTTCCCAGAATATACTGGACAGGGTCGATATAGTGCTGACCCATATCTCCGAGGCCGCCGGACTCATAGTCCCAGTAGCCGCGGAAGGTCTGGTGCACACGATGAGGGTTGTACGGCTTGTACGGAGCCGGCCCGAGCCACATGTCATAGTCCAGATTGGCAGGAACAGACTGAGGGACAAGGTTCTCCTTGCCTGTCCAGTAGAACTTCCACGTAAATCCTGTCGCGCCGGATATCCTGACTGTCAACGGCCATCCCAGAAGCCCGCTCTGCACGAGCTTCTTCAGCGGCTCCACAGTGGTGCCCAGGCCGTAGAACGTATCCTTGAAGCGGAACCACGTGTCCAGACGGAAGATTCTGCCGTACTTGGCCACAGCCTCCACGACCTTCCGCCCTTCGCCGATCGTCCTTGTCATCGGCTTCTCGCAGAAGATGTCCTTCCCTGCCTTGCAGGCCTCCACAGCCATGATTCCGTGCCAATGGGACGGAGTCGCGATGTGAACTATGTCCACATTCGGGTCGTGCACGAGATCACGCCAGTCAGTGTAGGCCTGGAGCCTCGTGCCGAACTTCTCGACGCCTTTCTTCAGAGCATTGTCAAGATGATTTTTGTCGACATCACAGACCGAGACCAGACGGCAGCGCTTGTCGCTGGCGAAATGAAGGCCGCTCATTCCTATGCCTCCGGTGCCGATGATTCCCCGTGTCAGCTGGTCACTCGGAGCCACATATCTCTTGTCTCCACCCAGGGCGCCCAGCACATTGCGCGGCAGAATCGTGAACAAGGCAACCCCCGCCGCCGATTTTTTCAGAAAACTTCTTCTGGATTTGTCCATAACGCTATCGTATTGATGTATATTTTCCTAAAGGAACGCAATATAGTGAAATTATCGCGGAATCCGCTTTGAAATAATCAAACTAATTTCTACCTTGCCCTGGTATGAAACGAACAATGGGATTTTTTATGCGCCGGATTGTTCCGGCCTTGTTTCTTGTATTCTCCGCCGCACTTCTCCCGGCAGCCGGGGTTCCGCAGATCCAAGACAAAGTCACAGGCAAAGTGCTTGACAGCAACGGTGAGCCGCTCGCCGGAGCCGGCGTCATGATCCGGGGCACCAAGATCGGTGTCACAACCGACATCGACGGCCTGTACAGCATCGCAGCCCCGGCGGAAGGCGGGAGCTACGTGCTTGTATTCCAATACATCGGCATGAAATCCGTAGAGATGGCCGTGAGCGGGCAGAGACGCGTGGACGTGCGGATGGAAGATGACAATGAACTTGACGGGTCCGTGATAGTGGGAGCCTACGGCACGAAGCAGCGGCGCGAAGACCTCATCGGAAGCGCATACCAGGTCAATTCCGACCAGCTGAAAGACAAGCCCAAGACACGCATTGACAATCTGTTGCAAGGGCTTGTGCCCGGCATGACCATTGACCCGAACACAGATGCCGCCGGGACTACCCGAAGCAGATACGAGACCCGCATCCGGGGAGAGGCCTCGCTCAGCGCCTCAAACGAGCCGCTCTGGGTGATAGACGGAGTGCCGGTATATACCGGAAGCAATACGAATCAGATTCCGGGGATGTCCTATACGATTTCTCCGCTTTCATACCTCAATCCCGATGACATAGAGTCGATCACCGTCCTCAAGGATGCCGATCAGGTGACAATCTACGGTGCGGACGGCTCGAACGGAGTCATTCTCGTGACCACGAAGTCGGGTGCCAGGAACAAGCCTCTCACAGTTTCGGCGAGGTTCAATTTCGGCGTGTCCGCCGTTGACCGCAGCACGATGTTCAAGATGATGGATGCGCAGCAATATCTGACCGTCGCCAAGGAATCCTGGACAAACGCAGGCTACAAGACGGAGTCGTTCCCGTATCAGGACAACGACTTCAACTCATATTCCACGACATCGACCCGCTGGCCGGATGAGTATCTGGGGGGGGGGGTACGGACATCTATGCGGACATCTCGCTGACAAGCGGCTCCGATAAGACATCAAGCTATCTCTCAGGCTCTTACTACCGCACAGACAACACGGTGAAGGGAGACAGCCAGCAGCGGTTCTCCCTCAGGACGAGAAATGTCTATGACTTCACCGGGTGGCTGAAGTTCACGGCACAGCTTTCCGCCTCATACAACGACAACGACCTCTTCCCTCTTTACCGGTACTATCTCGAAGCGCTGCCGATTTTCGAGCCGTATATGAGCGACGGCTCCTTCCGTCTGTACAACAAGGTGTACGACGGCGAATCCGGTTCGTGGGTGATGCGCAAGTTCCATTCAAACCAGATTCCGGAGCGCGAGGCGAACATGAACACGCAGCGGTCGGTGCTGACTTCAGCCAATTTCCAGGCGGAAGTGAAAATCCTTGACGGCCTGAGGTTCACATCGCAGTTTGCGATCGACTACACTCACAGTCACGAGGACATCTACTATTCACGTCTGACACTGGACGGTATGGATTCCAACGGAGAGCCGCAGGGCAGCTCCAGGCGCAGCGACGCTTCATATATGAACTGGACCAATGTGGAGAGGCTCAATTTCGACAGGAAATTCGCCGGAGCGCACAATGTCAGCGCCTATATCGGAATGGAACTCCGGCAGGTGAAATACAAGACTCTGTACGCCACCGGGACAGGTTTCATGAATGACAATATCCAGGAAATCAATTATGCAACGGAGTCTTCCCGCAAAGGCGGAAGCTCGACCAGCGTTGACCGCAAGATGTCATTTCTCGGGCGTGCGGTATATTCCTATGATTCAAGATATTACTTCTCGCTCAACTTGAGGCGTGACGGCAATTCCGACTTCGGCGAATACTCCAGATGGTCCAATTTCTGGTCCGTCGGCCTGTCATGGAACATCCACAAGGAGAAGTGGTGGGACAGCGACCTCGTCAAGATGCTCAAGTTCAAGGCATCTTACGGATTTACAGGCAATTCGAGGGTCGATGCGTCGGGAGCCGACGGCACCTACCTGTACGGAAGCAGTTATTCTTACGCCGGCAATACCGGAGCCGTGATAGGGTCGATGCCCAATCCCGGACTCTCATGGGAAAAGACGAGGATGATAAACACCGGACTGCGCATTGAGCTGAATAAGATAATGGATGTCGAAATCGAATTCTACGACAATGTCACGAGCGACCTTCTGAGCAAGATCTATGTATCGCGCGTGCTTTCGTCCGACAGGATATCCTCCAACATCGGCAGGCTGCGCAACCGGGGCGTCGAACTCAATCTCAGCAGCACCAATTTCACAAGCAGGGATTTCACATGGACGACCTCGTTCAACATAGCGCACAACTCCAACAAGATTCTCGAGATGTACAACGGCGTGCCTACCAGCTTCGGTTCCTACGCCTGGATGGAGGGCTATGACTCACAGACCTGGAATCTCGTGCGCTGGGCCGGAGTGGATCCTTCGGACGGCTCTCCGATGTGGTATGACAAGGACGGCAACATCACCAGAAGCTACAGCACCGCCAACAGGGTGCCGTACAAGACAAGGACTCCCGATTTCAGCGGCGGACTCGTGAACACCCTGAAATGGAGGAACTGGAATCTCTCGTTCCAGATCAATTACTCCATAGGCGGTTACGCCCTGCCGACATACGCATCGGTATATTTCAAGGACGGCTATGACATCACTGGAGGCAACCAGGCCGTCGAGGTGTACAAATACAGATGGACCACTCCGGGCAAGGCCGCATCCTTCCCCAAAGTGTCGCAGACATCCACCAAATCCGCGATGAATTCGACCAGATTCCTCTACGACAGGACATATTTCGATCTGAGCAATGTGGCGCTGACTTATGACATTCCGTCCGGCATCATCTCAAGGCTGCACCTGAAGGAGGCTTCCGCATCGCTTATCGCGGACAATCTGTACCTGTTCACCCCGGATCAGAAAAGCGGACTGAACTCCTACAAGACAATGATGTACGGCTATCCGCGCACAAGGACCCTCACCATAGGTCTCAATATAGGATTCTGACGGGCGGCGCATCATCTCCTTCCGGCAACAACAAGATTTGAAGAAATGAAGACAACATACAGGAAAATATTCGTCGCGGCGGCGCTTCCTCTTCTGGCATCCTGCCATTTCCTGGAAGTGGAACAGACAGGAAAGACATCCATTAAAGCGTTCTTCTCCGACACATACGCTCTGGAAGCCGCCGTCAACGGTGCATACAGGCTCACTTACACCTATTACGACAGCTACATGG
>CAVECU010000114.1:0-5036 GCA_963614015.1 uncultured Eubacteriales bacterium | reverse complement strand
GGAATGGTGCGCTCACGCTTGTCATATACCTTTATCACGGACAGATCGTGACGGTTGACCGCAACCTTGATCGCGTCTTCATATCTCGGATTGCCGTCGGCATCCGCATCCATCATATCCGACAGCAGGAAGGCCGTACACTTCTGCTTGATCGCGTTGGTCAGGAACCGGAGCGCGCCGCTGATGTCCGTGCCGCAGGACTCTGGCTGAAGTCCTATTATCTCTCTGATAATGTGGAGAAGATGGCTCCTGCCCTTCTTCGGCGGGATGAATTCTTCTATCTTGTCGCTGAAGAACAGCGCCCCGACCTTGTCATTGTTTATTATCGCGGAAAATGACAATACCGCCGCTATCTCTGCGATGAGATCCCGCTTGGTGCCCCCCGCCGTGCCGAAAAGCCCCGACCGGCTGACATCCACAAGAAGCATCACCGTCATCTCCCTCTCCTCCTCGAACACTTTGACATAAGGAGAGCGCAGTCTGGCGGTCACGTTCCAGTCCATGTTGCGGACATCATCACCGTACTGATATTCACGGACTTCACTGAACGCCATACCGCGTCCTTTGAAAGCCGAATGGTATTCTCCCGCAAATATCTGATGCGACAGAGCCCGCGTCTTGATCTCTATTTTCCTGACCTTTTTCAGCAGGTCACCGGCATTGGTATCCATAGATTTACGGAACGATCACTGCATTGAGCACCTGAGATATGATATTCTCGGTGGTGATATTTTCGGCTTCAGCCTCGTATGTGAGCCCGATCCTGTGCCTGAGGACTTCGTTGCACACAGCCCTGACATCTTCCGGAATGACATAGCCTCTTCTCTTTATGAAAGCATAGGCCTTGGCCGCCATCGAAAGCGAGATGCTGGCTCGCGGAGACGCGCCGAACGAGATAAGCCCGGCGAGGGACTTGAGGTTGTAGTCCTCCGGTGTCCTCGTGGCATATACGATATCGACTATGTATCTCTCTATCTTCTCGTCCATATACACATCCCGCACGACCTGACGCGCACGGATGATGTCTTCCGGAGAGACGACAGGCTGCGCCTTGGGGAATTCGCCCGAATTGTTCATCCTGATGATCTGGCGCTCCTCGTCCTTCTTGGGATAAGAGACCACCACCTTGAGCATGAACCTGTCCACCTGCGCCTCCGGCAGAGGGTATGTACCTTCCTGCTCGATAGGGTTCTGCGTAGCCATCACAAGGAACGGCTCCGGGAGACGGAAAGTCTGATCTCCGATAGTCACCTGACGCTCCTGCATCGCCTCAAGCAGGGCCGACTGCACTTTGGCCGGGGAGCGGTTGATCTCGTCCGCAAGTACGAAATTGGCGAAAATCGGTCCCTTGTGGACTTCGAACTGCTCGTTTTTCTGAGAGTAGATCAATGTACCGAGCACATCGGCAGGCAGAAGGTCCGGAGTGAACTGGATACGGCTGAACTTGGCGTTCACAGCTTGTGACAGCGTATTGATGGCCAATGTCTTGGCTAGTCCGGGCACTCCTTCCAGGAGGATGTGTCCATTGGCAAGGAGACCGATGAGCAGGTCTTCCACCAGCTGTTTCTGTCCTATGATCACTTTGCCCATCTCCAGCGAGAGGAGGTCCACGAATGAACTTTCTTTCTGGATCCGGTCATTCAGTTCTTTGATGTTAACGCTATCCATATTACCTATACTATAATTTCTTCTCTTCATCGGGCTATACTGCTACGGGGAGATTTTTCTCTCCGTAGGAAAAAGGCCGACGCACGATTTTCTATTCACGTTACCCTCTCCCTGCTTCCCTATACTTTAATTTCTTCTCTACCGTCGCTATATTTGCGGGCGACAAAAGACCCCGATGATGAGATACCTCATACGCCTTTCATACAACGGCGCCGGCTTCTGCGGCTGGCAGGCGCAAGTCAATGCGCCATCCATTCAGGAATATCTTCAGAAAGCTCTGTCAACACTCTTGAATGGAAAAATTTCCGTCACCGGAGCCGGAAGGACGGACACGATGGTCAACGCCGTAAACTACGTGGCGCACTTCGAGACCGCCGATCCCATCCGGATGGAAATCGGCGTCCTGCGCTACAAATTAAATGCCATCTTGCCTGCCGGAATCGCAGTTCACGAAGTATCTCCGGCATCGCCTGATTTTCACGCCAGATTCGATGCCGTGCAGAGGGAATACCGCTATTTCGTACATCGCAGGAAGGACCCGTTCATCGACTCCAGATCATATCTATATACATTCCATCTGGATGTGGAAGCCATGAACAGGGCTGCCGCGCTTCTTCCCGGGACACGGGATTTCAGCTGTTTCGAGAAGACCGGAGCAGACAACAAGACATCGACGTGTACGGTAAGCAAGGCCCTATGGGAGAGCTACACGCCTGACCACGTGAGACTTCTCGGATATCCCTGCGAAGAGGGGGACTATCTCGTATTCACGATCTCGGCGGACAGATTCCTCAGGAATATGGTCCGGGCGATCGTAGGGACAATGCTTGAGATAGGCCGGGGACGGCGCTCGCCGGAGTGGATCAGCGAACTTCTGTCAAGAGGCACGAGGCAGGATGCGGGGCAGTCCGTCCCCGGCCATGCCCTGTTCCTGTCGAAAATCAGTTATCCGCATTCCTCAGATAAGCCTGCGACAATGCGCCGGAATGAATCAACAGAATGTGGCGCGGGTGACACTTCCCTCCTCTAAAAGTAAGGAACGCCCTCAAGATCAACAGGAACCGCAAACGGAGCCAGAGCGGAATCAATCGCCACGGCCGCTTCACGGCGGGTCATCCCTTCCATGAATATGCCGGAGACGGTGCTGTCAGCCTTCGCCAGAGCTGCGGGATCAGTGTAGAATGAAGCCAATCCCTCACGCAGTTCTGCCGGGGAGACGGTGCTGTCCGGATAGAACCAACTCCGGTTCGCCCACTGCCAAGGCTCGCCGGTCATCCTGAGTATGCCCGTGCTGGCTATTCTCTGAATGGCCTTGAAGTCAGCATCATCCGGGGACACATCGTAGGTCGGCTGGAGATAGCATCCCTGCTCAAGCAATGCGCTTTGAAGATCTCTGACAGGAATTTCGGCCGGCTCCCTCCCGGAGACCGCCGCAAGCGCGGCAAGCGTTCCCGCCGCCTGCCCCGTACCCAGAACGACAGGCTGAAGCCTGGTGGAGCCGTTTGCCAAGTTGGTCACGGAAATAGCCTTGTCGGAAACGATGAGGCCCCCGGCCGATGCCGGAAGCATCACTCCCGCACTCACGCAGAACGACGGCACAGCGGGAAATGACAGCGGCCTCGCATCCGGATTGCGCTTGTGATGATGGTCCACAGGATAGTCCCCCACGGAGACCCCGGTGCGGTATCTGAAATTACGGTAACGGTCAGCGATGTCGTCCAGTGTCATCGTGACCATGCCTTTCATCCTCCGCCCCTCCCTGAAATATGCCTGATATGCGAGCCCGTCCTCTGTCCGGAACTCATCATCGGCGATTCCGAGATTTCTGTAACCAAGCTCCGACTGGATGAAATAGATGAATCTCAGTGTCCTGGCTCTTGCAGCCTTGAGGCTTTCCTCCCTTTGTTCAAAACTCCGGTCTGCACAGGCAAGATAGATGTCATTGCCGAAAGGCCCCGGCCAGTTCAGCATATACTTGCCTCCCGGAAGACGTCCGTAGTCCAGCATCGTCCGGGAGGACATCCCACCGACATATTCAGTGTGGCAACATCCTTCAAACTCTGCCGGGTCATAGCCTTCAGGCTCCGGGATGGTCTTGTCGGCGTCAGGGCCGTAGTCTTTCAGGATTCCGACAAGTGTCAGGTCCTGGATCGTGCTGTCCGCCTCGTCATAGGCCGCCTTCTCTCCGGTCTCTGTCTTGGAATCCATTCCTATGCTGTACGGAGTGCCGCTCAGCGGAAGGAAATCCCCGAGATCCGTCGCATCGATTGTGACTTTCGCCTTGATTCTCAGATGCTCTCCCTGCCTGTTCCTGAACTCGGCCCCCTTGACCGTGCGCCCGTCCATAATTGCGGCGGTGACGTGGAAGCCGTAGCGGACATCCGCATCCCCGGCGGAAGCGAGCATATTCTTGAATATCCCGTCCCCCACGTGCGGCTCAAACTGGATGTCGCTCACCCAGCCTGTACGCAGTGCGCCTTCGGAACCGTATCTCTCTGCCAGAGAATCCCTGAATTCACTCCAGATGCCGCCCTTGAGGTTGTAGTTCCCGTCCGTCGCCGAGACCCCCTGCGCCGTGAGCATTCCTCCGAGCATCGGACTGGACTCCACCACGATGACTTTGGAGCCCATTCGGGCGGCAGCTATCGCCGCAGACGTGCCCGACGTGCTTCCGCCGATTACCAGCACGTCACAAGTTTCAGTCCTGACGCAGGAGACGGCAATCAGAAGCCCCGCCGCGGCAAGCGTCATCGCCGCCCCCAGCATCACTGAAATGATTTTGTTCAATCTTTGCATATTGTTGCTATTGTTTTGCTCTTCTATTATGAAAAATCTATAATGTCAGATTTTTTACCCTTGTATAATATAAGTAGTCATTCTCCCGGGAGTAAACAAATAAATAACAGTTGCTTGAGCCATTTCGGATATAACAATAGAAATTGCCGTAGGAACCACAACATCCAGCAATCTCCTCTTGTAATTTTGAAGTTACACCAACCATATTGACATCTATGACAGAGTACACCAACGAACTATCCTCTTTATTGACAGGCGTTTTTTCCAGATTGATGTAACACAATTATCTTTCAAATTCTCACCGTCCCATCGCTCATTGAATTTAGGATAGCCCTCGCCAAGAACGACATCATTTATCTTATACTTGAATATATCAAAGGTCTCACCGTGAAAACTCAATTTGATCAAATCCTCGGATTTGTCCTTCTTACACATCTTGGCAGACTTAAAGAGTATTTTCAGTTCTGATCCTTTCAGTGGATTGTAGCTGGCCGACGCAATGATACCTCCTATGATCAGTGTAGCCTTCCCCAAAAATAGGACAGTTCCGAGTTAGACAAAAGCATTAACTT
>CAVECU010000113.1:1635-5068 GCA_963614015.1 uncultured Eubacteriales bacterium | reverse complement strand
GTACACAGGCTCGACCATCATCACCATACCGGCGTCTCCGCCATAGCAATAGTCATCCACGGTGTTACGGGAGCCGATTCCATATTTCCTGATATTGTGGACATTGATCTCCACAAGACCTTTTTTGATGGCTCGGCCGACAATGGAATAGCCCAGAGGGCTTTCCAACAGTTCGGGCACTACTGAGAGTATATCGATACGCATAATCGATGATTCAACTTTCTGCAAATATAAGAAGCCTCTGCTGATTTGGAAGCCGTTTCGGGACAATTCTTCACGCCGGACCCGCCTGCGGTCAATCCCCCGCTCAGAACGAATAAGTCACTCCGAACATGAAATTGACCGCAGCCTGCGGGAACAGAGACTCCCACGCGCACCGGACAGTCTGCTCCGGCCCGTAGCATCCGAGCTCCTCGAAGACATCCGAGTAATATTTGTTGTTCAGCAGGTTGTTGACATAGCCCTTGAGACCCAGCTTCCCGGAAGCGATGTCAAAATCGTGGCTGACCATCAGTCCCGCGACGAAATATCCCGGAATCCGGCGTGCGGAATTTTCGGTATTGTCCCAATATTGCGAGCCTACATATTTGCCGGTAAGAGAGAAAGTCGTGGTCTTGAGAGAATTGCGGGCCACCTGCACGAACGGGGACCAGGAGGCTCTCGCCATCCCTGTCACCGACGGAGACATCCTCATCGTCACATCGCCCATAGCCTCGGAGTACATCCCCGTGACGGCCGGGTCCCAGCCGTTAGCCTCGGACGGAAGAGCATCATAAGCCGTACAATAAAAGGTATAATTGTGTATCTTATTGACACTCAATGTAGCATTGGCATCCAGGCGCAATCCTTCCACCGGCGTGCAGGCAGCCGCCAACTCGATGCCCCGGCGCCACGTCCTCGGGATATTGTCCTTGACAGCATAACCCGAATCCGACAGCCGGCCTGTTTCCAGAAGCATATCCCGATATTCCATCAGATAGACATTGGCGGAGCCGGAGAATTTCTCGCCTTCATAGCTGTAGCCCAGCTCTATATCCAGCATCTGCTCCGGCTTCAATGTCATCTCCCGACCCTCGATCCGAGCCGACTTGATATTGTCCTGGAAATCACTCTTCCCCGGTTCACGATGTCCAAGCGCAGCGTAGATGTACGCCTTCTGCTCCGGACTCCACCGGAAGGTCACTCCTGCGCGAGGATTCAGGAAATTCCAGCTGTTGCGATAGCCGAGATCCGCAAAATCAGAGTCTGTGCCGTGCATTTTCAGGAACACTCCCCTGTACTGGAGATCGGCATAAGCCACAAGCCACTCCAGAGGGCTGTATTCCGCACGCACAAACGCATTCACCTCCTGCTTGAGGCCGTTGTAGAAATACCAGCCGTTGCGCCCGTTGAAAGCCCCGTAGTCGAAGCCCTCCCCCATGACATTGCTCCACATCACTTTTCCCGGATGGTCGCCGTCATACCGCGAGAGATAGACGCCGCCCGTAAGGTCAAGTGCATCAGACTTGTACGCAAGATTGGAGGAGAGGACATAATATGCATTGTCCATCGCCTTGCGCACTATGAAATCCGATTTCTTGTACACGGTCCCGTCTCCGGCCACATAGTCCGGCAGCCCGTATGCGGAGAACTTCTTGGCGGACTTGTAATTCTCATAGTAGCCGTCGCCCTTGGTATAATTCAAGGTCGTACTCCACAGAAGATTGTCCGTGAAACCGTGGGTATAGTTCAGCTGGAGATTGTGCTGCGTATAGTTGTCCGTCTCATTGTCATAGTAGAGCTTGTTGCCATACTGATCCTTATACGAGCCTGCGCCGTTCGCCCTCCGGTCCGACTCATATTCCGCCTGCGAGATGCCGTTCCATGTGATCCCCGTGCACTGGTCTCCCATCAAGTATGTAAGCCTCAGGGAATTGTTTCCGTGCAGCCATCCTATGGTGACGAATGCGGACTGCACATCGGCCTTGGCGTTGCGGATATATCCGTCCGTCGTGTTCTTGGAATATGCGGCGCTCGCATAAAGCCCGCTGCGCGTAAGCCCGGTTCCGGCCGAGGCTATGGTCGTCATCGTGTTGTATGAGCCGCCTGCGACCGATACCGTGCCGGAAGGCCTGTCACCGACCGATGCGGTGCTCATGTTGATGCTGGCGCCGAAAGCTCCGGGGCCGCTTATGGACGAGCCAAGCCCCCTCTGCAGCTGGACGGAGCTTATGATCCCGGTCAGAGCCGGGATATTGACCCAGAAGACCTCCTGTGACTCGGAATCGTTGAGCGTTATGCCGTTGAGTGTCACATTGATCTGCGAGCCCTTGGAGCCGCGGACCGTCATCTTGGAATAGCCCAGGCCCGTTCCGCCCTCAAGGCTTGTCACCACTGACGGCTGCAGATCAAGAGCCTGCGGCAATGAATTCATCGGATTCTGCCGTCGCAGTTCCGGACGCGATATCATCGTGTATGTTACCGGAGTATCGCGTCCCGCTCTTGAAGAGGACACCACCACGCTGTCAAGTTTCTCCACTTTTTCGGGAGTCCCGTCTCCGGCGACGGCCGGGACGGATGCGGCTGACAAAACCGCTGTCAGAAAAAATAAACCTCGCATAATTTGTTAGTTTATGCAAGGGGTGCGCACGCGAATGCGCTTGAGATCAGCATTCCCTACGGCGGCATTATCCGCATCAGGTTCGTGGGTATAATCTCAACCGGTCATCTCCCGCGGCCGCACACAAGGCGCAGAGCCGATACGGGGATCCCAGTACCCCAAGCTCAATATGTTGTTATCTTCTTTGTTATCTCTCCACTATCTTCACTTCAAACAATCTGCTCCAGTTCTTCCCCGTAAGATAGATTTTCCCGTCGGCGGGGTTATGGGCGATGCCGTTGAGCACGTCCGTATCCTTGTCCCTGAGGCTCTGCGGCAGCAGCCCGGAGCAGTCCACCACGGCCGTGACATTCCCGGTCCCTGGATCTATTATGACTATCAGATCAGACAGATACACATTCGCCCAGATCTTGCCGTCTATATATTCCAATTCGTTGAGCAGGCTGACCTGACGGCCCTCAAGCTTCACGTTCAATGTCTTTTTGAGAGCGAATCTGTCATCCATGAAGTACAGTCTGGAAGAGCCGTCGCTCGCGATGAGATGCTCCCCGTCGGTCGTAAGCCCCCAGCCCTCCCTAGGATAGGAACAGGAACGTTCATATTCAAGCGTCCGGGCGTCATAGACAAACGCCAGACTGTTCTGCCAGGTCAGGATGAAGAGTTTCCCGTCTTTGACCACAGATCCTTCCACAAAATATTTCCGGTCAAAATCAAGCCGTTTCAGCGGCTTCCCTGTCGGGATGTCAACTTTGCGGAATGTCGACTTGCCGTTGAGACCGGTACTCTCGTACATATCGCCGTCATAGAAGAACAGGCCCTGGGTATATGAAGTCC
>CAVECU010000113.1:0-1625 GCA_963614015.1 uncultured Eubacteriales bacterium | reverse complement strand
AGAGTGCCGCAAGCACGGACGCCGCCGATATGACGATTTTTTTCACCATTCTGATGACTATAAGGATGTTCCAACTGTTTGCACAATCAGACTATTCGCACTCGCAGGTGAGTCCGCGCATCTTGCGGTACTCCATCGCAGCCTTCACGAAAGCCACAAAAATCGGCTGCGGGTGCTCCGGCGTGCTTTTCAGCTCCGGATGGAACTGAACTCCGATGAAGAACGGATGTGAAGGGATCTCCACTATCTCAACAAGACCGGTCTCCGGATTCTTTCCGGAAGCCTTGAGCCCCGCAGCCTCCATCTGCGCGAGGAAATGGCTGTTGAACTCATATCTGTGCCTGTGCCTCTCGGAGATGAGCTCGCTGCCGTAGATCTTGTATGCGAGAGAGCCTTTGTCCAGACGGCACTCGTAGGCCCCCAGACGCATCGTGCCGCCCTTGATGGTGGTGCTTTTCTGGTCTTCCATAAGGTCGATGACAGGATAAGGGGTCGCAGGATTCACTTCTGCGGTGGCCGCATCCTTCAGCCCGAGCACGTTCCTCGCGAACTCGACCACGCACATCTGCATTCCAAGACAGATGCCGAAGAACGGAATGCCTCTCTCCCTTGCGAATCTGATGGCCTGAATCTTGCCTTCCAGCCCCCTCTCTCCGAATCCCGGAGCGACAAGGATGGCATCCATCCCGCCTACTTTCTCTTCCACGTTGGAGGCGTCGACATATTCGCTCTGGATCGTATGGACATTGACTCTGCACTCATTTGCGGCTCCGGAATGGACGAACGACTCCAAGATGGACTTGTATGCGTCCTGAAGCTCCACATATTTGCCGACGATGGCGATATCCACCTGATACTTCGGATGATACAGTTTGTCGAGGAAGGCCTGAAGCTTGGTGAAGTCCGGCTCCGGAACGTCATTCATCCCGAAATGCTTGAGAATCATCTCATCCAAGCCCTCCAGCTCCATGTTCAGAGGGACCTGATATATGGACGGGGCATCTATGGACTGGATCACATGACCTGGCTTGACATTGCAGAACAGCGCGACCTTGCGGCGGATTTCCGGAGTAAGCTCCTTCTCCGTGCGGCAGACTATGACATCCGGATGCACCCCGGCCTGCTGAAGCATCTGCACCGAGTGCTGGGTAGGCTTGGTCTTCAGCTCCTTGGCGGCGCGCAGATACGGCACGAGCGTCAGATGGATGCTTGCCAGGTCTTCCTCGGGCATCTCCCACTGAAGCTGCCTTATCGCCTCCAGGAACGGCTGGGACTCCATGTCGCCCACAGTACCTCCGACCTCGGTGATGATGACGTCGAACTTGCCGGTCTTGCCCAGAAGCAGCATGCGTCTCTTGATCTCGTCGGTGATATGAGGGATAATCTGCACCGTCTTGCCCAGATATGCGCCCTCGCGTTCCTTGTTGATGACCGTATAATAGACTTTCCCCGTGGTGACGTTGTTGGCCTTGGTCATATGCACGCCGAGAAATCTCTCGTAGTGCCCGAGGTCCAGATCGGTCTCCGCACCGTCATCCGTCACATAGCACTCCCCGTGCTCATACGGATTCAACGTGCCCGGATCTATGTTGAGATACGGGTCAAACTTCTGGATTGTCACTCTG
>CAVECU010000112.1:0-5116 GCA_963614015.1 uncultured Eubacteriales bacterium | reverse complement strand
GTAGGAAAGGGAGAGACGGTCATCACCGCCAAGACTACCGACCGAGGCTTTTCCGCGACCTGCATCGTGACCGTCACTATCCCTGTGACAGGAATCACTTGCAGCCAGGAGAGCATCACTCTGCTGGACGGTGCTACGGCAAAGCCGGATTTCACGGTGTTGCCTGTGGACGCTTCCGATACGGGCTTGATGTTCTCCTCCAGCGATCCTTCCGTGGCAAGCGTTGACAGTGACGGCACGGTCAAGGGACTCAAGGCAGGTACCGCCGTCATTACCGCAACGACTGTGGACGGGGGATATTCCGCGAGCGTCAGCGTGACGGTATTCTTCTCTTCCAACCTTGTGATTTATAATACTTCCGACAAGTCCATCCTTTCGGGGAATGGAATCATCATCGGCTTGAAGAGTGTCTTGAGCCTGACCGTCATAGATGTCACGGATCCTGAATTCAAGGCTTCCTCGGATCTCATCAAGATCAGCGGAGGAGGCGAGGCAGCATCATTCGCGTTGTCCGACCTTGATGACGGGACAGGAGTCATCACGGTTACGGCTCTTTCCGCAGGCTCCGAGGAGCTGACGATATCATTCGACAGCGCCCGAGGCTCTTTCGAGAAGACCGTCAAAGTGACGGTCACGGCCAATGCCGGCGGCGTCCCTGATATACCGGTGAATCCGGCATAGGGAGAATAATAGGCCATTTAAGAGGGTGATTGAAAAGTCTATCGGACTTTTCAATCACCCTCTTCGTTATCAAACGCCTTTACAATCTTCGACACGAGCGGATGCCGCACGATGTCGTTGGCGGAGAATGTGACAGTGCTTACGCCCTTGATGCCGCCGAGAAGGCTGATGCCCCGCAACAGTCCGGAATCCTCCTTGTGCGGAAGATCCACCTGACTGGCGTCCCCCGTGACTATGAACTTGGCATCCGGCCCCATTCGAGTGAGGAACATCTTGAGCTGACCGAGATTGGTGTTCTGCGCCTCATCCAATATCACGCAGGCGCGGTCGAGCGTGCGTCCGCGCATATATGCCAGAGGCGCTATCTGGATGGTGCCGTCTGAGATGAATTCCTGAAGCTTGCGCGGAGGGATCATATCCCCGAGCGCATCATACAGCGGCTGCAGATACGGGTCGAGCTTGTCCTTCAGGTCTCCCGGCAGGAAACCGAGCCTCTCGCCGGCCTCCACCGCCGGACGCGTGAGTATGATCCTGCGGATCTCCCTGTTCTTCAGAGCCCTCACTGCCAGGGCGATGGCGATATATGTCTTGCCCGTGCCGGCAGGACCCACGGCGAACACGAGGTCGCTGCTGAAATAGGCCTTGACCATATCCTGCTGCGTGCGGTTCCTGGCTCTCACGGGTTTGCCTTCGGTAGTGTGTACGATTATCGCGTCGCCGTTGAGAAGAAAACTGTCCGGCGAAGTCTCTCCGTCGAAAATGTCCTCCACATCGAACTTCGTGAGATTCATCTTGTGCTTCCGCCTCAGGATCAGCTCGTCGAATTTGGCGCCGAACTGTTCCACATCTTCGTCATTCCCGGACACCGCTATCTGATTGCCCCGCGCCACTACCTTGAGCCCCGGGAAATATGAGCAGAATTCTTCCAGAATCTTGTTGCCTGCTCCGTAGATTTCGATGGGGTCAATGCTTTCCAGAGTGATTGTTTTCTTCATTTGCGGAAAAAATTATGGCGGATTTCAAGGTGCAAAAGTATAAAATATTTGTAAATTCGCGAGATAAGTTACCCGTGATTGTTCAATGTTTCTTATGCGAAAGACTATCATTCTGACAGCTATGGCGTTATCCCTCATTGTTACGGGATGCGACACTTTCCGCAAGATTGCCGGGAGGCCTGTTTCTGCGGAGATAGAAGCCAAGCGGGTCGCTATCCTGAAGAATGAAGATCGGCTGAGGAAGATCGAAAGTGCCCGCAGGGATTCTGCGGAGGCGGCCCGGAAACTGGCTGCGGACTCTCTGGCCGTGCTGGACTCCCTTGCACATAAGAAATTCGCGATGTACGGAGCCTCGTCCAAAGGCGGGCTGCAGGACAGCGGGAAGTATGCCAGATACAATGTGATTCTGGGCTCCTTCATGGACCCGGGCAATGCACAGATGCTGCGGCGCAGGGCCGCCGACGCCGGATATGAATCGCTTCTCATCCCGTTCCGCAACGGATTCACGGCGGTCGCGGTATGCCCGACAGACTGCATGGTCACGGCTTTCAGGAGCCTCTGCAAGGTGAGAAAGGAGAAGTTCTGCCCGGATGACGTCTGGGTTCTTGACAACAGATGATGGAATTATGACGAGACGTTTGCTGCTCGGGCTTTGCGCCGCAGTGATGATGGCGGTGTTCCCGGATGGTGCTTATGGCCAATATAATACGGATTATTCCGAGCTCAGCGACGGTGATGTGGCCGCTTCGCTGAGGGCTCACATATCCTGTCTGTCATCTGCGGAGATGGAGGGCAGGGCGGCGGGATCCGCCGGAGAGAAGGCCGCAGCGGATTATGTCCGCCGTACGCTTGAGTCTTACGGCGTGGACATCCTGAGCGGCGCGGACGGAGACCTGTTCGGGCTGTCTCTGGAAAGCGGAGACACGTTGACATCAAGGAATGTCATCGGCTTCGTACAGGGCTATGACAGGACTATTTATGACCGATATATCGTCGTGTGCGCCCGTCTGGACAACCTCGGGACCAATGTCGTGAACGTGGACGGGACACCAGTGACGCAGATTTTCTACGGAGCCAACGGCAACGCTTCAGGCCTTGCCGTGATGATGGAGCTTGCGAGGATGGTGAGCGTGAATTCGCTGCTGTTCCGCCGTTCGGTCATCTTCCTGGCATCCGGGGCGTCATCGAAGTCGCTTGCGGGGGCGTGGTATTTTCTGAACCGTTCGTTCGGCGAGTCCGGCAACATCGATGCGATGATAAATCTTGATATGCTCGGCACCGGAGATACCGGATTCTATGCCTACACCTCGTCCAATCCGGACCTCAATATGATTCTGAGCCAAGTCTCTTCCGAGCTTCAGCCCGCAGTGCCTTCGCTGACGGCCGAGGAGCCTTATCCGTCGGACCACAGGGCGTTCTATGCCAAGGAGATACCTTCCGTCCTGTTCACATCGGGCAGATATCCGGAGCACGATACCGTTAAAGACACGGAAAGCATCATCCGTTACGGAGCTCTGGAGCGGGAGCTGGAATACATCTACAATTTCACACGGTATATTTCCAATGTGGAGAATCCGCCTCTTTTCCGGCAGGAAAATGTCGCTGTCAGAGAGGACAACAAGGTCTATACCTATGACGAATGCGCCGTCAGGCCCGAGTTTATGGGCAGTGCGGACCCGAGGGCCTTCCTGCTGCGGTGGGTGTACCAATATCTGAAATATCCGAAGGCCGCTATGCAAAATGGCGTGCAGGGACGTGTGACAGTGGGCTTCACGATAGGCAAAGACGGCAAGGTCACTGATGTGAAGGTGCTCAGGGGAGTCGATCCTCTGCTGGATGCTGAAGCCGTCAAGGTGGTATCCGCTTCGCCGAAGTGGAAGCCGGGACGTGTCCGGGGCGCCGATGTGAGCGTGGCGATGTCGGTGGCTGTGGATTTCAAGCTGACAAGGAAAAACAAATTGGGAATTAAAAGATAATAACAAAGGCAACGGCCGTGGTGGGGAAGCGCCCGGCCAATATTTATCGATTATGGATTACGATTTCAGAGAAATTGAGCGGAAATGGCAGTCCCGATGGGCTGAACGCAAGACATTCAAGGCGGTGGAAGACCCTTCCAAGCCCAAATACTATGTTCTGGATATGTTTCCGTATCCGTCCGGAGCTGGCTTGCACGTGGGCCATCCGCTCGGATATATAGCAAGTGACATTTTTGCAAGATACAAGCGCCTGAAAGGCTTCAACGTCCTGCATCCGATGGGCTACGACTCGTTCGGACTTCCGGCGGAGCAGTATGCCATACAGACAGGCCAGCATCCGGAGATCACGACGGAGAACAACATCTCCAGATATCGCAGCCAGCTGGACCGCATAGGCTTCTCGTTCGACTGGGACAGGGAAGTGCGGACGTGCGACCCCGCTTTCTACAAATGGACCCAGTGGGCGTTCATAAAGATGTTCAAGAGCTATTACAACACGGAGTTGGACAAGGCGCGTCCGATCGCGGAGCTGGAAGAGGCGTTTGCCGAAAATGGTACAGAAGGCGTCAAGGCCGCATGCGGCGAGCCGCTCCGGTTCACGGCAGCGGAATGGAAGTCATATTCAAGGAAGCGCAAGGCCGAGATTCTGATGAATTACAGGATCGCCTATCAGGGTGAGACTTCAGTCAACTGGTGCGCCGGTCTGGGGACCGTGCTCGCCAATGACGAGGTCAAGGAGGGCATATCCGTCAGGGGCGGATTCCCTGTGGAGCAGAAGAAGATGATGCAGTGGCAGCTCAGGGTGTCGGCCTATGCGGGAAGACTGCTTGACGGCCTCGACGGCCTTGACTGGTCTGATTCGCTGAAGGAAATGCAGCGCAACTGGATAGGCCGCTCCTATGGCACCGAAGTGGTGTTCAAGACTTTCAACGGAGACAAAACCAAGGATGTCACCATCTTCACCACCCGCGTGGACACCATATTCGGTGTGACGTTCATGGTGCTGGCTCCCGAGAGCGACCTCGTGCCGGAGCTTACTTCGCCGGAGCAGAAAGCGCAGGTCGAGGAATACATATCTTATGTGAAGAAAAAGACCGAGAGGGAGCGCATATCCGAGACGCATACTGTCACAGGCGTCTTCTCAGGCTCTTATGCCGAGAATCCGCTTACCGGCGGGCGTGTCCCTGTCTGGATCTCGGAATATGTGCTGGCCGGATACGGCACGGGTGCCATAATGGCAGTGCCGGCCCACGACAGCCGCGACTATGCCTTCGCGAAGAAATTCGACCTGCCGATTGTCCCTATCATCGAAGGATGCGACGTGAGCGGGCAGAGTTTCGATGCCAAGGAAGGCAAGATGTGCAATTCCGGATTCCTCGACGGGATGGATGTGAAAGAGGCCATTCCGGCGGCGATGGACTATGTGGAGGCTAAAGGCCTGGGACACAGGAAAGTCAACTACAG
>CAVECU010000111.1:0-5156 GCA_963614015.1 uncultured Eubacteriales bacterium | reverse complement strand
TGGGGGCAGCTCCTGAACTGGTTCCTCTTCCCTGTGATGCTGAGCGCGATGTGGATATTCATGTTCCGCGGATTCAACCGCAACATGGGCGGCGGTCCCGGCGGACAGGGCGGCATATTCAACGTGGGCAAGTCCACGGGCAAGCTTGCCGACAAGAACACTGTCAAAGTGACTTTCAAGGATGTCGCGGGCCTGTACGGAGCCAAGGATGAAGTGATGGAGATCGTGGATTTCCTCAAAAATCCCAAGAAATATACCGCGCTCGGCGGCAAAATACCGAAGGGCGCATTGCTGGTGGGCCCTCCGGGGACCGGAAAGACCCTGCTCGCCAAAGCCGTGGCAGGGGAGGCAAATGTCCCGTTCTTCTCGATATCGGGTTCTGATTTCGTGGAGATGTTCGTGGGCGTCGGCGCATCCAGAGTGAGGGATCTGTTCCGGCAGGCAAAGGAGAAAGCCCCTTGCATCGTGTTCATCGACGAGATCGACGCCGTAGGCCGCGCCAGAGGCAAGAATGTGGGATTCTCGTCCAATGACGAACGGGAAAACACGCTCAATCAGCTCCTTACCGAGATGGACGGATTTGATACCAACTCGGGCGTGATCATCCTTGCGGCGACCAACAGGGCCGACATCCTGGACAAGGCTCTTCTGCGTGCCGGACGATTCGACAGACAGATACACGTGGATCTGCCGGAGCTCAAGGAGCGTGAGGAGATTTTCAAAGTGCATATCAAAAGCCTCAAGCTGGAGCCGGATTTCGATGTGGAGTTCATGGCGAAGCATACTCCCGGATTTTCCGGTGCGGATATCGCCAATGTCTGCAACGAGGCCGCTCTGACGGCGGCAAGGAAGAACAAGACCGCCATCGACAGACAGGACTTTCTGGATGCCGTTGACCGCATAATCGGCGGACTGGAGCGCAAGGCCGCGATCATCACTCCGGAAGAGCGGAAATCCATCGCCCATCACGAAGCCGGTCACGCCACGGTAAGCTGGCTGCTTCCTTATGCCAATCCTCTGTTCAAGGTGACTCTGATCCCTCGGGGTCAGGCGCTCGGAGCCGCGTGGTATCTCCCGGAAGAGAGGAAGCTGTGGACGAAATCGCAGATGATCGATGAGATGTGCGCGCTCATCGGAGGCCGCGTCGCCGAGGAAATCGTCAACGGAGAGCCGTCCACCGGAGCTCAAAACGACCTTGAAAGGATCACGCAGATGGCATACGGGATGGTCAAGTACTACGGTATGAGCGACAAGGTGGGGGCCGTATCATTCTACGATTCCACCGGAGCCAGAGGATATGACCTGTCCAAGCCATATAGCGAGAACACTGCGGATCTGATGGACAGCGAGGTCAAGAATCTGATATCGTCCATACGGGAGAGGACGCGCAAGCTGCTTGAAGACCACAAGGAGGGATTCCTGCAGATGGCTGCTCTTCTGCTCGAAAAGGAAGTCATATTCGCCGATGACGTGGAGAAGATCCTGGGTCCGAAAGTGAAGCCGCAGACGTCCGAAGCGTCCGAGAACTGATGTGAAACCATGGACAGCTGTTTTCCGGACGGCCTGCCGGCCTCCGGGGAAACAGCTCCTGAAACCTGAACCGAAATGAACAATACCACCGTCAGGACAATCTCCGGAACGGGGTTCGTCGTAGTGATGCTTGCCGGGCTGCTTGTGAACAAATTCCTGTTCGCGGCGCTGGTCATTTTCATGATGAGCGTGATGATGTATGAATTCTACAGCATCACCATGCACGGCAGCTACAGATTTTCCAGACTGCTTGCGATTCTGTCGGGCATAACGCTGTTCACGCTTATGTTTCTGGTGTGCGCATACGGAATCAATCCCCAGTACATAGCGATAGCCATATTGCCGCTGCTGGTAGTGATGGTCAATTCACTGTATGTCAAGGACAAGACGGGCTTCGGCAAATTTTCAGACCTCTATACGGGGTTGCTGTACATAGCCTTGCCGCTGTCGCTGTCAAACCTTCTGGCTTTCTTCGACCACAATTTCAACGGTATTCTCCTCCTGTATTTCTTCATCATAATATGGAGTTCAGACATAGGAGGATTCATATTCGGATGTTCTCTCGGCAAGAAATGGGACAAGAAGCTTTTCCCGGCGATTTCGCCCAAGAAGACCTGGGTGGGGATGTGGGGAGGAATGTTCTGCGCCGTGCTGTCTGCCATAGCGGCAAGAAGTCTTCTCAGCCTGCCGATTCCGCTTATCCACGTCATAGTCCTGGCGATAATAATGGATGTCGCCGGCGTCTATGGCGACCTGTTCGAGTCCCAGTGGAAGAGATACTATGAGGTGAAGGACTCCGGCACCATCATACCGGGGCACGGAGGGATGCTGGACAGGTTTGACAGTTCGCTTTTCGCCATTCCTGCGGGCTCTCTGTATCTGATACTGATGAACACCTTCGCCGACATCATCGGATAGAGGCGCAAAACGTCTTCCGAACGGCTTCCGCATCACGTTTGTTTGATATTTTTTCATTATCTTTGGGGTCTGAAGATACTTTCTACAGACTGAGTCCGTATGACCATTGACAAAAACTCTTATGGCACAATCGCAATCGCCGTCATCGCGGCGGCTGCCATCGTGACTGTAAGTCTCCTGTATATACACGCACCTGCCGTTTCCTATACGATAGCGGTGATAGCTTCGCTGTTCGCCGCTTTCGTAGTCTGCTTTCACCGCGTTCCCAGACGCACAGTCCCTGACGGGGACAATCTCGTCACCTCCGGAGCCGACGGCAGAGTCGTCATCATCAGCAAGGTGTTCGAGGGCGAATATCTGAAGAGGGAGTGCATGCAGGTGTCCGTGTATATGGATTTCTTCAATGTCCACGCCAATTTCTGGCCTGTCGGCGGCAAAGTGACATATTACAAGTACCATCCGGGCAAGTATCTTCTCGCGTTCCTTCCGAAGGCCGCCGAGGAGAACGAGCATTCCTCGACCGCCATCGACACGGGACGGGGCGAGGTCTTCTTCAAGCAGATTGCGGGGACATTCGCGCGGAGAATAGTATGTTACTCTGAAGAGGGCTGCACGGAAAGGCGCGGAGAGCAGTGCGGCATCATCAAGTTCGGGTCGAGATTCGACATCTTTCTGCCGCTTGATGCCGAGATCAAGGTCCGGCTCGGGCAGGAAATCCGGGCTGCGGAGACCGTTGTGGCAATACTCAAATAGCTGTCGCATAGAGGGGTAGTGCCATTTTCCCCGACAAGGCAGATGCATATATGGAAGCTCTGATCATATTCGTCCTGATTTTTTTCAACGGCATTTTTTCCATGGCGGAGATAGCCATGATTTCCGCAAGGAAGTCCAAGCTCAACGCCGATGCCGCGCAGGGAGACAAAGCCGCGCAGTCAGCCGTGAAGCTGGCTTCCGACCCGGACAGATTCCTTTCCGCGGTGCAGATGGGAGTCACTCTCGTGGGGATTCTCACCGGTATATTCTCCGGAGATACTCTGGCCCGCAACTTCGCTTCCGTATTTGAGGATCTCGGCGTAAGTCCCTCCGCAGCTTCGTTCCTCGCCAAGGCGATCATCGTATTCATAGTGATGTTCCTGTCGATTCTTCTCGGAGAATTGGTACCCAAGCGTATAGCTATGGCCAATCCGGAGAAGATCGCCAAGAAGATCGCCGGACTGATGCGGTTCGTATCCTGGGCGGCATCCCCGATAGTGTGGTCGCTCGCCAAGTGTACAGCGCTGTGCACCAAGATATTGGGCATCAAGGAGTGCGAGAGCAAGATAACGGAAGACGAGATCAAGTCCATCATAGAGGAGGGCAAGGATGAAGGCGAAGTGTCACCGGTGGAGCAGGACATAGTGGAGCGGGTTTTTGCGCTCGGAGACTTGAGCGTCAGCACTATAATGACCCTGAGAGACGATATCGTATGGCTTGACCTGGAGATGTCCGATGATGAAGTCATCAAGACGGTGGAAAGCACCATTTTCGAGCAATATCCCGTGGTCAACGGCGATTTGGATCACGTCACCGGTGTCCTGTCCATAAAGGACTACGTATCCGCCATCCGGAAAGACGGCAAGATAGATCTTCGCAAGATGATGAAGGAGGCTCACTATGTCCACGAGAACATGAGCGTCTATTCCGTCCTCGAATTCATGAAGAACAACCACATCAACAGGGCGCTTGTATGCGACGAATTCGGAGGGCTTGCCGGAATCATCTCGCTCAAGGATATATTCGACGCCCTTGTGGGCAATGTCAATGTCCAGGAGCATATGGCGGAGCCGGATATCATCGAACGCCAGGACAAGGACGGCTGGTTCGTGGACGGACAATGCTCCATCTATGATTTCCTGTCACATTTCGGTCTGGACGATGAGATGGAAGACTACGATTTCGCCACGGTGGCGGGCCTGGTGCTGGACCGCCTGGAGCACGTTCCCAAATCGGGAGAGAAAATCGAATGGAACGGGTTTGAATTCGAGGTCGCCGACATGGACGGAGCCAGGATAGACAAGCTGATAGTGAAGAAGATACCGGAGGTCAGCCCCGATCCTGCTCAATAAGCTCCACAAGCCTGTCCACAGCCTCGGACTCCGGCACGTGCCGCAGAACAGGAGTGCTTTTCTTGTAGATGGACACCTTGCCGTTCCCTTCCCCCACATATCCCCAGTCGGCATCGGCCATCTCGCCCGGGCCGTTGACAATGCATCCCATCACGGCTATCACGATATCTTTCATATGAGCCGTCCGGGCCCTTACCTGGGCGAATGTCTCCTGCAGATTGTACATTGTCCTGCCGCATCCCGGACAGGCGACATATTCGGGCCGGTAGAAACGTCTTCTCGTAGCCTGCATAAGTTCATCGGCAAGATATGCTCCCATGCCCGAGTCCGTTATGCTCACCTCGGCGCCGCTGTCATCGCGGTATTTGCCGGAGAACTCCACATCGTCGATCTCCCTGTCAAGAAGCATCTTCCCGAAGTCGCAGGACACATCGCAGAGGAGCTTCTGTCGTGACGGAGCATCATACTCCGCCACGGCTTTCCCGCCGCTGATCCGGCGGCTGACAATCGAGGACTTCTCCTGACCACCGTACATCCTCTGCAGATATCGCCCTACCGGGATCTCGTTCAGCGGATCTTCTGTCAGAGAGACCCTTACGGTAT
>CAVECU010000110.1:0-5164 GCA_963614015.1 uncultured Eubacteriales bacterium | reverse complement strand
AGGAGGCTTACCTTGCCACCATCAAGATGTTGAACAACAAGGGTAAGAACAAGAATTGACATACTCCCCCGCGTTTTAACCGGGGGAGTATGTCAACACTTCTTGAGACTGCCGGGCACAGAAGATCTCCCACACACCGGGATCACCGGCCTCGACTGAAGCGGCCATCTGGCGAAGAAATTCATCCATCGTGAACTTCCTGCCGTAGGAAGCTTCAAAGGCCTTTTTCAGCTCTTTCAGATACCCTATGGTGTCGTATTTCACATGGAGCGTTCCAAAATTGTGCTTGTCATTCATATCGATACGGAAAGAAAACAAATTGTCGTGGTCACGCAAATATAGCGATTGGATACAAGAAAGAGGGTGACTAAAAAGGGTCATCCTCTTTTTTTTGGTGCGGAGCTTCGCAGCGGCTGCAGCTTGCCTCTGAGAGGACTCCGCTCACTTCGTTCGCTCCGGCCCCTCCCATCGTCATCTGCGTCATCGCTGCGCGATAACTTGCTGCCGATGGGCCTCTCCCCCTGCCCGTGTCCGGGGGTGGACACGCCTCTCAGAAGCAAGCTGCAACCGCTTTACCGCGCTCAGTATCCTTCACTTTGATATATTTCCTTATATTATGCGCCACTGCCACGAGTCCGAACTCGATGTCGACCTTTGTATTGGACTTCAGACGGAAGCGTTTGAAGCCGTGGTTGAACTTGATGTCGCCGAAGACGGCCTCCGGCTCGATGGGCCTGTTGCTGCGGTGATACAGCCCCCGTTCGCTTGTCAGCAGCCGTTTCGCCTCTGCCCTGTAGGCGTTGTTCTGATGGTTCACCTCAATGACGCGCTGATCCAACGCACCCTTGTAACACATCCCACGCAAAGGACATCTCACGCAGTTCTGTGCCCTGTATCTGCTCACGACAGAGATATATCCGAGGTCTGATTTCGTATGAATGTCTCCGATGTGGTCCATATGCTGCCCCATAGGACAGATGTAATAGTTGTCAATCGCATTGAAGTAGAGATTCCCGACAAGGAACGGGTTGTTCTTCCTGCAACGCTTGTCCTCTGCGTGGAACATATTGTACTTCACATATGGCGTGATTCCCACTCCGTCCATGAACGCGTAGTTCTGCTCGCTGCCATATCCGGAGTCTGCGCATATCTCCTCGCTCTGCCTGCCGTATCTGTCACTGAATGATGTCACGTATGGAATGAATGTCCCTTGGTCGGTAGGCCTCCAGAAGATGCCGTAGTTGGTTATAAACTGGTTCTCGGTGGATATCTGGACGTTGTAACCCGGTTTCGTCTGCCCGTTGTTCATCGCATCCTCCTTCATGCGCATAAATGTGGCGTCGGGGTCGGTCTTGCTGTAGCTGTTCCTTTCACCGAGAGTGTCGAGTTTTTCTTCGTATTCCTTCATCTTGGCTGCCTTCTCCGTCTTGACCTTCTCCACGGTCTTGCGCAGCTTCTTGTCGCTGATGCCATCCCTGTCCATCTTGTCGAGGATTCTGTCAGCGCGGCGGGCCATCTCATCGGATGACAGCTCCTGTGATTCCTCGGCATTCTCCATCGCGAGAGCCTGCTCCGCAGCATCCAGGACAGCTTTTACGTTGGCTTCAAGCTTTGCCTTGTTCTTCTCCGTGCTGCCTTTCCATACGAAGGTGTACTTGTTGGCGACAGACTCTATCTTGGTCCCGTCTATGTACTGGACCTTGAGGCTTACAAGGCCCTCCTCATTGAGCAGGAGCACTATCTGCGTGAAGATCTTGTCGAACTTCCCGGCAAGGCGCTTGCTGCGGAAGATGTTGATGGTCCTGAAGTCGGGAGTCTGCATACCGCTCAGCCACATGTAGGGAATGTTCTCCACGACAAGCTTCTCCATCTGCCTTCCTGAGTACACGTTATTCAGATACGCATACACTATGACCTTAAGGAGCATTCTGGGATTGTAGCTGCTGGCGCCGCCGCCCTTGTAGTCGGACTCTATCTCGGAGATGTCCAATCTGTCGATGATTGCGCTGACGACTCTGGCATTATGGTTCTGGGGAAGATAATCGCCCAGACACGGAGGAAGAAGGAGAGAGTCGTTGGGATTGTAGGATTTAAAGACTACCTTTGCCATTGCTTGATACACTTTAGTGTGTTTTATTTCGCACATCAAATATACGAAAAGTATATCATAAAAGCAATAGCTATTTCGATGAATATCAAAGAAATAGCTATTTATTTTTTAAGCATAGAGACGGGTAGACAGCGGACTGAGGAGAGCCTGTCCACCCCCGGACAGGGGTAGGGGGTGGGGCCCGCAAGATGCGAGTTCTGCGCCAGCAGGACGAAGCAGAGTGTGGGAGGGGCCGGAGTGAAGCAAGTCGCAGACTTGCGGAACGGAGTCTCTCTGAAGTCCGGCTGTCTGCCAGGCTCGGAGCTAACCAGTACAAAAAAAGAGGGAGACTTTTAGTCACCCTCTTTCTTGTACTGCATCGATCAGTTTCCAAACTCAATCACAAGTTTTCCCGTCTGCTTGATGGTGACGGATGCGGTCGCGGTCGCGGACAGATAACTGGCCGTGACCGTCGCGGTGCCGAGAGCGACGCCCGTTACCGTTCCGGAGGAGACCGTGGCGACACTCGTCTTGCTGCTGCTCCATGTCGCTGAGGATGTGACATTCTCCGAGGCTATAACGGAACCTCCGAACTTTGTCGCATAAGTTGCGGTGAAAGACTCCGTAGTACCGACATATATGGTCGCGGGTGAAGGCGTGACAGTAAGCTCATATTCATAGCTGTCATTGACCTTTACCGCGATGTTGTTCACTTTGTTCGCCGAGATCGTGACGCTTCCGCTCCTCGTGATCCCTTTCTGAGTTGTCTTCCCGTCGGAGAGAGTGAACGTCGCGGACATCTCATAAGTGCCCGGCACAATCCAGACGTCATTCGATGAGGACAGGCTGATGCTCTGCGCGGTGGACGCGGATGCCCATGACCCGGTCTTGACATTGAACGTGCCGGATTTGGAGGCTGTTATGGCCGCCGATGTCAGCGTAGCCGTATAACCGTCAGGAACGCTGATAGAGACGGTCCCTATACGACCGTAGACATGGTTGAACGCAAGGCTGTTCACCTGCCTGTGCGCAGGTGACGCATTATAGGCATAAACGACATCCTGATCGGCGGGGCAGGTCAGAAGATGATACGTGCTGCCCGTCGTCTGAAGCTGAATGTTCGAAGCGTAGAAATGATAGCTCGGATCATCACTCGGCCAATACATTCCGCCGGTGGCGGAGTAATTGCCGCCGGACTTCCCGGTGAACACGACGTTCGTGGACACCACGCTCTCGGATGTCCCCGCCGTGGTGTTCAGATAGAAGCTGGTGAGGTTGCTCTGCGTCGTTACGCTGACGGCCCTCGTAGCCTCTTCATCACCGCTGGCGACAGGCTCAAGATCCTCATAGGTGATGCGGAACAGGGAATCCTCATAAGTCTCCGCCTCAGCCCCGCTCCTCGTCTCGGGATCCCTCCCGGACACGCCGAAAACGACCGGAACATAGCACCCGTCCTCGGCATCGGTCTTGTCCGGAGCGGGGAGTTCTATGATGTCGATATCGTTGCATCCTGCCGCAAAGGCCAATGCGGCTAAAGTGTATAGTGTCCTTCTCATGGCTATATGACGAATTTGAATATTGAAACTTCCTCCCAGTCGGCCACCTCGATGGTAAGCGACATGCGGGCGTAATCGATGGTGATATTTAAGTCGCTCAGCCACTCGGCGCCCCATGTGTGCCCGGTTCTGCTGATGTAAAGGTTCAAATCCAGAGTGGTGACGACGGCGCCTGTCTTCTTGTCAAGCAGATACAGATAGATGGGTTCCGTATCGACCTGCCTGAGCATGGTGAATACGGCCTTCAGATCCGAATCGATGACCGGCTGACAGACGAACTCGCCCTTTGTCGCCTCCAGGGTCAGCAGGTCGAGACCGTTGTATGAACTCGACACCTTGATGTCATAAGGATATACGGGGTCGTCCGAATTCCTGAAAACGAGAGTCACCACAGAGTGCTGCTTCTGAAGGATCCCCTCCACAAGCAGGTCTTCACCCACGGCGGCCCCGGGTATGCAACAGGCATAGACAGGGGAGGCGTCCATTCCGGGCTGACACCGGATGACGCGTCCGTCCAGAATCATGTCACCCGCGTTCTGAAGCACGGAGACATAAATGTCCCCCTTTCTGATTTTCGTATAGTTCTCACCCGAACGGAGCTCTTCCGCCGATATCATCTTTCTCTGAAGCAGTGTCCCGTCAGGGGTGAAGAATGACACCAGACAGTCCGACGTGGCGTCAACCTTGACTGACACGTGGCAGGGACATTCCATCCTGTCCTCCTTCACCGAGCATGACGCAAGCAGGGCAGCGCTGCCCAGAACCAGCAAAAGTTTCAATGAATGACTTGTCATGTTTCAAAAATTTTGAATAGTGAAAGGAGGAGGATTCGAACCTCCGGACCCGGCCGAGCATATCTCGGACACAAAACGGGTCTGCCCCTCCGAAGCGGGCATCCTTTCCGCCAGCCGGGAGATGTTCCCCCGGCTCAATACTAGATGGTCACAACGCCTTCTTCGCCGACGAGAACCGCAGTCCAGTCGTTGACTTCGATGGTCACGGCCAGCGCACTCTTCTCGATGTCGTTGTCCTCTCCGTCATCGATGATGTCATCCCCGTTCGAATGGTTTCCGAGCATGGTCAGAACCAGTTCCTTGATCTCGTAGGACTTGTTCGACTCGATGGCTCCGAGCTTGATAGGGTAGGTGAAGTACTCGTCAGCGTCAAGGGTGCCATCGGCATCGGCGTCGATTTGGCACTCGACTACGAGCCTTGTCTGCCTGAAACCCTGCGGGCTGTTCGTGTCATCATCGGCATTGGTGTTGGCATAGCAGTAAAGGCTGTGAGCCGTCTGATAGGAGTTCTCGTTCGCAACTTCGGCAGCCGCCTCAAGCTTGTTGTATATGAAACTGTTAGTCGTGGAGATCGCCCTGTTCTCACCGAACGAGGCGTTCAACCAGTCATAGCTTGCAGGAGCGCCATAACTGTACAGCTCGTTCGTCACGGCGGATGTCAGGTAAATTCTCGTGATATTGAATTTCACGCTCTGAAGAGCGGTGATGGTGAATCTACGCGTGAT
>CAVECU010000109.1:1349-5232 GCA_963614015.1 uncultured Eubacteriales bacterium | reverse complement strand
CAATAAGGGCCGTAAAGGTTGAGCTTTATTATATCCGTCTGATTGTCAGACGGATGCGACATTCACATAGTCCTTGACATCCTGCGGGCTCACAGGGTTGCCGCCGAGGATCATAAGACGCTCAACCACATTCCGGAGTTCCCTGATGTTGCCCGTCCAGGACTTGTCCTGGAGCATCCTCACGGCTTCGGGAGAGAACTGCTTCTTTGGCATTCCGGACTCCGTGCAGATCTGATCCGTGAAATAATTTATAAGAAGCGGGATGTCATCTTTCCTCTCATCCAGCGACGGTACACGGATGACGATGACGCTCAAGCGATGATACAAGTCCTCCCTGAAATCGCCTTTTTCGATCTCGGCGCGCAAGTCCTTGTTGGTCGCAGCTATCACCCTGACATCCACTTCGATGTCCTTGTCGCTGCCCACCCTTGAGAGCTTCTTCTCCTGCAGGATGCGGAGCACCTTCGCCTGGGCCGCGAGACTCATGTCCCCGATCTCGTCCAGGAAAAGCGTACCGCCGTCGGCCTGCTCGAACTTGCCTTTGTGCTGCTTTACGGCCGATGTGAAAGCCCCTTTTTCGTGTCCGAACAGCTCGCTTTCGATGAGCTCGGAAGGGATGGCGGCGCAGTTGACCTCCACATAAGGCATCGCGCTTCTGCCGCTCTGCTGATGCAGGCTCCTCGCTACAAGCTCCTTGCCGGTGCCGTTCGCTCCGGTAATGAGGACTCTGGCGTCTGTCGGAGCCACTTTCTCGATGATTTCGCGCACGTGGGCTATCGGCAGCGATTCGCCGATCATCTGACGTCCGAAGACCTTCTTCTTCAGGTTTGTGTTCTCGGTGATGATCTGACTGCGTTCCGTGGCGTTCTTCACGGTGATCAGGATGCGGTTCAAGTCAAGAGGCTTCTGAATGAAATCAAAAGCCCCTTTCTTGATGCATTCCACAGCCGTGTCGATGTCGCCGTGACCGGAAATCATCACGACGGCGGAGTCCACTCCGTCCTTGCGAAGCCTTTCAAGCACTTCCGTGCCTTCCATGTTGGGCATCTTGATATCGCAGAAAATCACATCGAAACGTTCCTTCCCGGCTTTTTCTATGGCCGAGGGACCGTCTTCAGCGATATCGGTATCGTACCCCTCGTCTGAAAGGATCTCGCTCAGAGAGTTGCGGATGGATCTCTCGTCATCGACTATAAGTATTCTCATACTCTCTGACCGTAAGAGCGGTCTGTAGTATTCACTGTGATGGTGTCGTCCTGGTTGATGAACAGAGGGACCATGATCTTGGCTCCGGTCTCCAGAGTGCACTCCTTCAGGGCGCTGGTGGATGCGGTGTTGCCCTTGACTGCCGGCTCGGTGTATGTCACCTTGAGAGTCACATAGGTAGGAAGCTCGCAGGTGAGGCATCTCTCCTCATCAACCACGAACATCATCTCCACATGCTGCCCTTCCTTCATCAGGTCCGCATTGTCCACTACATCTTTCGGAAGATGGATCTGCTCGAATGTCTCTTCGTGCATGAAGTTGAATCCGTCCTCATCCTCATAGAGGAACTGGTATGGACGCCTTTCCACATTGATGGTCTCGACTTTCGCGACCGGCCGTGAAAGTGTTCTCGAGGATGCGACCGTTCTCAAGGTTGCGGAGCTTTGTCTTCACGAATGCAGGGCCCTTTCCCGGCTTCACGTGCTGGAAATATACCAGCATGCAAGGTTTGCCGTTGAAATTGAGGTACATTCCGTTTTTGAAATCTGCAGTTGTTGCCATAGTATGTAATTGTTTGTTTGTAATCTGTTCGGGGGATTTTCCCGTCCGGTTTTTGCCGGCGCAAATTTATAAAATTGCAGAATAATCACAAAATTCCGCAGGCCGGACGGCGCGACATCGCGCGGGCTGCACGCTACAGCGATTTTATCTGATTCGCGATGGTCTCAAGCAGCCATCCCGGCGTGGAGGTGGCGCCGCAGACCCCTACATTGTCATCCCCTCTGAACCATTCCGCCCGCACCTCGTTCTTCTCGGACACGATATATGTCCTGATGTTGAGAGACCTGCACAACTCGCTCAGGACCTTTCCGTTGGAGCTTTCGCTTCCGGTGACGAATATGATGATGTCGTGACTGAGGGCGAATCCCGACAGGCGGCGGTATCTTCCGGCCACCTGCCTGCATATGGTGTCGTGGACCGTGAGACGGCCGGAGCTGATGACTTCGTCTGCGGAGATTCCCCGCGCCGAGGCCATCAGCTCTGACAGCTCTCTGACGAACGCAGAATATTCCGACGGGCTCTTGGTCGTCTGCGAAAACACTTCTACAGGATCTTCCGGACGGATTTTTCCTGCGGTGGCGGCTTCCCGGAGCATCGCGATGTCTTCCAGGACCGTCGCATCGCCGTCAGTCTGACCTATGAGCCCCAAGACTTCAGCGTGTCCGACTTTGCCGAAAATGATGATCTGTCCGCTGTTCCCCCGGGTCCTGATATATGCCTCGCGGATGCGCTTCTGTAGTTGCAGCACTACGGGGCAGGTGCAGTCGATGACATTCAGTCCGGCTTCCTCTGCTTCCGCGTATGTGGACGGCGGCTCGCCGTGGGCCCGTATCAGGACGTCCGTCCCCGGCGGGAGACTTCTCATCTCCTCGCGGCTTATGCAGAGGAGATTCTTCTCCTTCAGCCGGTCAAGTTCTGCGCCGTTGTGCACTATCGCTCCTATCGAATAGAGGCGATGTCCGCCCGGCGAGTCAAGAAAATCCTCGGCCTTGGCTATGGCGCGGATGACCCCTTTGCAGAAACCGGAATCCGGGTCTATCTCCACATTGAGTTCCATTTCAAAACAGCTTCTTGCTTTCTTTGCTGAATTTTTCCTGGACGAGGTGGCGTATCCAGTCCATCTGGTCAGAGAGAGTCATGTCTGTATTGTCCAGAACGACAGCGTCTTCAGCCTGCCGGAGCGGAGAAGATGACCTGTGCGAGTCGATATAGTCCCTTTCTCTGAGATTGTCCAGAACCGTCCTGAAATCGGTTTTCCGGCCGCTTGCGGCCATTTCATTCAGCCTGCGCTGCGCGCGGACCCGCTCGTCGGCCACCATGAATATCTTGAGCTCCGCATCCGGAAATACCGAAGTCCCGATATCCCTGCCGTCCATCACCACGCGCCCGTTCTTGCCGTACTCCTTGAGTTTCCTGTCCACGAAGTCACGCACCTCCGTGATCGCGGCCACCGGACTGACGTGGGAAGACACCTCTATGGAGCGGATGTCCTGCTCCACGCATTCGTCTCCGATGAAAGTGCGGCTGCCGTCGGGGGTGTAGTCGAAATGCACGTCGAGATCCCCGAGCGATGCGACCAGAGCCGCCGCATCCACGGTTCCGTCGCTGCGGACAAATCCGCTTCTCATCGCATGCAGCGTCACTGCCCGGTACAGCGCTCCGGAGTCCAGATACAGAAACGAGAACTCTTTTGCAATCAGTTTCGCAAAAGAGCTCTTCCCCGTGGAGGAGTATCCGTCTATGGCTATGATGATGTCCGGGATGTCCATTAGAAGCTGTTTTGAATCTCGTGCCCGCCGCGCATTGCGCACGGTGATGCGCAAAAGTAGAAAAAATATAGTTTCCCTACAATAGAGGGATAGCCGGCCCGGGAACCGAGACTCCTTACTCTTCCCGTACTATCTTGAGCTGCTGTATCTTATGCCCGTTGCCCTTGATGGTGACGAAGATGGCTATCTCGAACACTCCGCCTCCGGCGCTGAGCCGGCCGAGAGCATATTTCATGTTCGCCCGCCCGGCGGTGTGGGTGATGTCGAAGTCCCTCGGAGCATAGCTGTCGAAGAACGATTTCATGATCTGCCGCGCCTGACTGCGGCTGTAGTCTCCCGTCTTCGAG
>CAVECU010000109.1:0-1321 GCA_963614015.1 uncultured Eubacteriales bacterium | reverse complement strand
GCCGAGGCGTATGTATTTGGCGATGGGGATGAATACATCGTATTCTCTGTTCTGCTGCGCGCAAACGTCACCGCAGCAATACATTGCCACGGTGGCTGCAAAAATGGTCGCAATACCTTTCAGTGTCATGGAAGCCCGGCTTGTCAAGCCCCGTTTTGTTGCAAATACCGAGCCACATATGTATATTTGTCCGGATATGGAACTCGTATTGCTGACTGTCGGCAAGACAGATGTCAAGTGGGTCAGAGAGGGGCTGGATCTGTATGTGTCCAGGCTCTCGCATTATGTCCGTTTCTCCGTCAGGGAGATTCCGGAGCTGAAGAACGTGTCAGCCCTGTCCCGGGATCAGATCAAGGAAAGGGAGGGGGAGCTGATACTCTCCTGCGTGCGGCCTTCGGACGAGGTGATTCTTCTTGACGAGAGGGGACGCAAGTTCAGATCCGTGGAGTTCGCATCGTTCCTTGAGGGGCGCATCGCCCATTCCGGCAAGAACATCGTCTTCGTCATAGGAGGGGCCTACGGATTCTCGGAGAGCGTGTATGAGCGTGCCGCTTCGAAGATCTCCCTTTCGGATATGACATTTTCGCACCAGATGGTGAGAGCCATATTCGCGGAGCAGCTGTACAGGGCGTTCACCATCATCAAAGGCGAGCCATATCATCACGAATGACCGGCGGCAATGAATCTGTGGCACAAACTGAAGAATCTCAAGGGACTCAAAGTCTGGGGCGTTCTGTCCGGAGCGGCCGTTCTGCTTTTTGCGGTCAGCTGCATATTGTCCGGACATTCGGATTTCTCCGCATTCGCCGCTTCCAATCTCGAACGTGTCCTTGACCGCAGGATCCGCACCCTCGAGTCCTACATGGATGTGGCTATGTCGGAGAGCCAGAGCGAATGGCTTAACCTTGAGCGGCTTCCGGAAGACATGGTGATATACCGCTATCTCGGCGATTCGCTCCAGTCCTGGTGCAACCAGTTCTCCGTGGACAATGACGACATAAGCCGGAGGCTCGTGGTGCAGAGGTTCGCCAGCTTGAGATACAATTTCGTCTCTCCTCTTGCGGAGGCGGACACCATGTTCAAATATATCAACATGGGCTCCAAGTGGTATCTTGTCAAGTCCGTTTCCGACCGCAGGGGCTGCCGTGTGATCGGCGGTCTGGAGATACGCAATACGATGGACACCCGCACGGTGAACGGTGTCAATCTCCGGCTGCATCTGTCTGACAGGTTCGCGCTGGAGCCGATAAGCGTGGACGGAGGCGAGGCGATAGAGGTGGAGGGGCGGCCGCTCATGAAACTCATCCAGGAGACGGTCGGC
>CAVECU010000108.1:0-5297 GCA_963614015.1 uncultured Eubacteriales bacterium | reverse complement strand
GATCCGTACGGTGCAGACCAACTGTGAGGGAATGGTGAGGATGGTCGGGCATTTCTTCAATTATGTGCGCAGCCATCCGGAGGAATACTCGCCCGGGAAGAAGGCTCACATAGCAGTGGTGACATCCGTGGCAGGCACCGCCGGACTTGGCACGGCTCCGGCCTACTCGGCCACCAAGAAGATGCAGCAGACATACATATCTGCGCTGTCGCAGCTCGCCGCGATGGAGAATATCCCGGTGCTGTTCACGGACATACGTCCCGGATTCGTTGCGACCGATCTTCTGCGGCCCGAGAAGAAATATCCTATGGTGATGTCGAGGAAAAAGGCGGCAGACGAGGTGATGAAGGCTCTGCGTAAGCGGAAGCGTGTCCACACATTTGACTGGAGATACCGCATCATCGTATTTCTCTGGCGTCTGATTCCTCGCTGCATCTGGGAGCGGATATCGCTGGTGAAGAGCTGAAAGGGAGGGCCTCTTGACCCTACGCAGTGTTAAGGAATTGTCACGGGGAGGCGGCGGCACTTGATTTTCATCGAAGGATCGCGGTATCTCACCGAGATGCGCACTGCAGAGGTCTTGTGCGCAGTTGCATCTATCTGAAGCACAATGCCGCCGCTTTCCCACAGATGAGATGACGGCTTCTTGCGGAGCGGGATGAATTCGTCCCGGTGAGCCTTCCTGTAGTCTTTGGTGGCGGAAGCGTTGGCATCGATGATTTCCAGGACTTCAGGTGCCGTCCCGCTGCTGAGAGTGCAAGCTGCGGCTCGCCTGCGGAGGCCTGTGCCCATCAGTCGGCTGCCGTGGAGCCGTACATTCACAGTCCCTTCAGGGCTTCCTCCGTAAACATTCACGAACAGCTTGAATCGTCTGTCCCGGCTGCCCGCAGTGCCGGCATTTGAGTCCGCAGTATCATCTCCGGCGTAAGACTTGTCTTCAATCAGCCGGACGGAAAGCTGCTCGGAATCGGGTTTTCCGATGCATTTGTAGTCAAGAGAATATCTTCCGTCATCGTGTATGTTTGCGATGAAATAGCCTCGAGGGGCGCCGCAGTTCTGCAGTGCATACGGAATGCCGTCACCGTCCTTCACGCCTCTCCACCAGCTGCCGCAGGCCGCTCCGGTGATGATTTCTTCAGCTGTGGCGATTGTGCCGCCGTTCCGATAGTCATTGACAATCCTTCCCCTCGCCACGGAATGCGTATGTCCGGACACGAACAGCATCTTGTTCAGATCCGGAATCATTGCGAGGACGGAATCCCGCCCGCGCATCTGGCTGAAAGGAATATGTGTCGCAAGGACGGTGATCTGACCATTGTCGGGACTCTCATGTCCGGCAGAACCGTCCGGGGCCCCCTCTCTGAAGTTCAGCAGGGAGTCGAGCCAATGCTTCTGGCTCTGCGTGAAACCGCCTTCGTAGTCGGACATTCCGCCGCTGCGCGGTCTTATATTGTTCATCAGAATGAACCGGATGCCGCCTGCGGTGAAAGACGTGTCAACATATCCGACAACTCTTTTCCAAGTGCTCAGGTCCCTGGCGCCTGCGGCGGCCTTGCCGGGGCCGTGATCGCCTTTGGCCTGGCGGTATATGTCGCGGTCGTGGTTGCCCGGAATCATGAAGCAGGGATAGGGGAGAGAGTCTATGATCAGTACAGATTCCGGAAGCAGAGCCATATTGTCGTTCACGAGGTCGCCGAGGAAGATGGCGAGGTCAATGTCTTTCCTTCCGGCAAGTTCCCGGTATATTGATCCCCGGGCATAGGACATCTCCGTGCTGTCATTCACTTGAGGATCACCGATAAACGCGACCCGGAGCGGGTGTGACGGATGTTTATGTGCGGAGCATGCGTCCGGCATTGTCCACAGCAGAAATACCGAGGGCAGTATGAAAAATATTTTGGAAAAGGTGTTCATTTCTTTTGAAATTTAGAGGGTTGCTGAAAAGTCCATCGGACTTTTCAGCAACCCTCTAAAGGGCCTGTTACCGTTCACCGGTTATTCGGCGCTGCTGAAAAGTTCGTATTTGACAACAGATGAGGAACCGTCTGCGGACGGGTTGGAAACTTTCGCCGCCACATAGCCCGTACCGTTACCGTCGAAGCGGATGACCGCGAAATCGCAAGTGCCGGAGCTGAGGCGCTCCTCGGAAGACCAGGTCTTGGTCTTGGTGTCTATATGTGTGATATACAGATGCTTGCTTGAGTCTTCACCATCGGGCTTCGTGTAGATGACGTATGGCACATCGTTGGCATCGAGACTCATCGACGCATTGCGGTAATCAGCGATATCGACTGCTGTCTCGCCGCCTATGATCTGCTGGCCGGAGCCGTCCGCTGAAATGCGTACGACGCTTATATTGTAAACTTTTTCTACAGAATAGTCAGCTGCGGCCATGACATATACGCTCCCGTCAGAGGCGATGTCGAAGTCCATGGCGCGAAGGTTGAGTGTAGCATATGACTCTCCGTCAGCCTTCTTGATCCTGAGGCTCTCGAAAACGGCAGTCCAGGAGCCTCCCGAGTATCTGTAGAGTGAGATGCTCTGTGTGTTCTGATTGTAGACATACAGATACGGAACACTTGAAATGATGCGGCCAAGTACGCAGTATGCGTAATCGGATGCCGTGCGTCCTGTGATCTGGTTGTTGTTGGTCCAGGCCGAACCGTCGAAATGAGCGAGATTGAGGGCGCGGCGGTCGACATCGACATTTCTGTCATCGTTGCGTTGTGCGCACCAGAGGTTATTGTCCGAGACAGGGAATATTGCAGCCGATGAGTTGGAGCCCGTGCCTGTCTTGTACATGGAACCGGCCTCTCCGACATACGAGACTCCTCCGGTTCCGCCAACTTTCATGACAGATTGCTTTGCGAGGCCTCCGTCATAGAACGAAACATACGGTACGCCGTCCGGGTTGAAATCGAGCGCGAAGCACTTGGAATCGACTTCAGCAAGAGCTCCGGCGACGTCAACGAGCGCGCCCCCTTCAAACTTGAACAGATGAGGCTGATCTTGCGATTCGTTCTCGATGGCGCCGAGAACATAGGGAACATTGTCTTTGGGATTGACTGTCAGCACCGGGTCTCCGGACGCGCCCTCGACGGACTCCGCGACTTTAGTCCATCTGGCAGGCTCAGCGATCCTGACTGAGACGGTGTAGGCTTTGTAGTTGTTCTTCAATGAGATGATAATCTGCACATCGGACGAAAAGTCCACAGCCGTCTTTCCGCTGACCACTTCCGCTCCGTCCTCCGTGGCCACGGATGCACCCTCGGTCGCAACGAATGTCGGGACAAGCTTGGTCACTGCATCCGGGTCGGTTCCGTATGGAAGAACAAAAGAAAGAGCATCCGAGGAGATTTCGTCGATTATCTGGTCTGACTTGAGATAATTTGCATTGCACTCGGCCGTGAAACCGAAAGATGAGAAAGACACGGGGATCACTTCTTCCCCTTTTTCCTTGTCGCAGGCGGTAAGGAGAACTGCTCCTGCAAGGACCGCCGCAATTGTTCGTTTTAACATAATTGATAGATTTGAATAGGTTTGTTATATGATGCTACTTCGTCGTGTATTTGCGGATGGTGACGCTTTTCATCAATTTGTCCGGCCCCGGCATTCCGAGCGTGACGCCTCCTGCGTCCACGAGGCTGATTGTCACGGTGTTGTCCTTGGCAGGGTCAATGTCGTGCGGCAGCCAGTTGATCTTGATCACATTGTCATAGATGCCTGGCAGAAAGGTGATTTTGCCTCCCGAAGTCGCCACCTCATAGTCCAGGCCCTCTTTGAGCCCGTCCCCGCAAGTGACTTCAAATGTGACTGTTACCGGGGAACTGGGTTTTTCTCCGGTGAGATGAACGGCGTAGGAGCCCTGGAACTCGCCCTCCGCATCGACCGATACCGCTGACGACTTCGCGCTGTCGAACGCCACGAACGAATCCGTGTATGTGACGTATTTGTTGCAGGCCGGAGACGATGCGAGGACGCAGGCTGACAGGGCCCATACGGACAGTCTTTTTATATTGATGTTCATTGCTTTGTGCTGTTGATTGGATTTGACTGCATACTCTTGTTGGCATCGAGCTCCACGAGCGGGATCGGCAGTATGAACCGGTCGTCGGGGCAGGACAGTGTCAGGACCGATGAGCCGCATCCGCCGTCTCTTGTCAATGTCCCGTGCCTTCTGGTGATGTCGAACATTCTGTGACCTTCGAGGAACAGCTCCTTGATGCGCTCACGCTCTATGAGCCTGTCAAGAGCATCCGCATCAGAATAGTCCACATCGATCGCCGACACGTCCACACCTCTCGCCCGGGCTTCAAGCGCAGCGATGTCTTTGGCGGCGGCTTCGGCTTGTCCCAGCCGGAGAGATGCCTCCGCGTGGATGAGATACATCTCCGACAGTCTGAGCACGAACGGGTCGTAATGCTTTTCCGACTCGGTGATGTCTTCCGTGTCGATGAATTTCATGCACACGCCGGAGTATTCCGAGCCGTTGTAGCTGTAGCGGAGCAGTTCGCTGCGCACATCTGTGCCGGGGTAGCGTGAAGCATCTTCTGTGAAGATGTCAAGCAGCTTGCCGGACGGGTACATCTTGGGGTCGCGATAGTCGAACATGGACCGAAGGTTGCTTCCTGCGGAATATCCGTTCAGACGGAAAATGGCCTCGGGGCCGGTCTCCCTGTGACAGAACATGCCCGTGTAGGAGCTACGCGGCGTCAGCGAAAGTCCGTAGCCGTCAATGACTTCCTGCGACAGGGCCTCCGCTTCCGACCAGTCTCCCATATATAGCGTCACTCTGGCCAGCAATGCCTTGCATGCCGCTTCCGAAGCCTTGGATGCATCCTGCAATGTGCTGCCCCCGAACAGTCCTGCGGCTGTATTGAGGTCGCTGACAATCTGCCCGTATGTGTCGCGGCAGCTGCTTCGCGCTATCTTCGCTTTCACGTCCGGGATCGTGGTCATCACCGCCACGCCGAGGTGGGAGGCATTGTCCGAGTAGGTATATGTCTGCCCGTATGCGAGACAGAGGTTGAAATGCGCGAGAGCCCGGAGAAAATATGCCTGGGCGATGCAGCTGTTCACGGCCGCTTTCCGAGACGGATACCGATTCGACACTTCCGGCCCGTATTTGATGATTTCATTGGCGTTGGATATGATTTCATAGCCGTTTTTCCAGATATATCCCACCGGTGTCGTCTCTTCGCTTTCATCGGATATGTAGTCGAACTGCTGTCTCCACGCGGATGTCCCCGGGGCGAAGCGCACAAGATCGCCGGTAACCTCCGGATAGAGCACCATGT
>CAVECU010000107.1:0-5328 GCA_963614015.1 uncultured Eubacteriales bacterium | reverse complement strand
GCCATGATCTGCGGTTCGCTGACTTATTATGCGGCAGCGGCCCCGGATTCGTCCGTGGCGGAACTTTGCGCCACGAAGTTCGCGCTTCCGGTGCTGGCGGCGGCTCTTGCCGCCCTTCTCGTGTGCGAGCTGCCGATGTTCGCCATGAAATTCGGCAAAGATATCGCCTCATCTCCCGCCACCAGAATGAAAAGGACAGGATTTGCGGCAGGTATCGCCTGCATAGTCATCGCCGTGGCGGTGCTGCGGGCCGACTGGTCTCTTGCGGTGCTGCTCACATTCCTGTATTACATCCTGATGAACCTCGTCTTCGCGGCAGTGGAGAAAGGCAGGTGATCTGCGGTTCCATTCTGCAGAAACCAAATATGTTAAACGGAGAGTGAGAGTAAAAAGTCCGACGGACTTTTTACTCCCACTCTCGATACTTTCAAATCAATAATTCTCAGCCTTGATCTGGAAATAGCTTCTTGCGTGCTTGCAGACAGGGCATACTTCCGGAGCCTTCTTGCCGATCACGATGTGACCGCAGTTGGAGCACTCCCAGATGGCATCTTCCTCGCGTGAGAACACCACCCCGCCGCTTACATTCTCAAGCAGCTTTCTGTAACGCTCCTCGTGAGTCTTCTCGATGGCGCCTACCTTCTCGAACAGGAAAGCTATCTCATCATAACCCTCCTCTCTCGCAGTCTTGGCGAAGCCTGCATACATGTCAGTCCATTCGAAATTCTCACCGTTGGCTGCATCTGCAAGATTTGCCGCAGTATCCGGCATCTCGCCGCCGTGAAGGAACTTGAACCAGAGCTTGGCGTGCTCCTTCTCATTCTTCGCCGTCTCCTCAAACAGCTTGCCTATCTGCACATAACCATCTTTAACAGCCTTGGAAGCATAATAAAGATATTTCGTATGCGCCTGTGATTCACCGGCGAATGCGGTCTGAAGATTGAGCTCGGTGCGTGAACCTTTCAATTCTTTCATATGGAAAAATGTTTAATTGTTATACTCCGGCGTCAAAGATAGACAAATATTCGGGATTATCACCCGGGCGGGACGATTTTCTGCCGTTAATTTTGAAAAATTCTAAATTAACGGCTTCCGGGCCGTCTGTGGACACGCATCAGAAGCCGGTGAAATCCTTTGCGAGGCCTCCCGTGCTTGTCTCCTTGTAGAGCGACGGTATGTCGTGGCCGGTCTGCTTGAGCACTTCCACAACCCTGTCAAACGACACTCTGTGCTTGCCGTCGGAAAATGCGGCATACAGATTGGCATCCATAGCCCTTGTCGCGGCGAACGCATTGCGCTCGATGCACGGGATCTGAACAAGCCCGCATACAGGGTCGCAGGTCATCCCAAGATGATGTTCCAGAGCCATTTCCGCCGAATATTCGATCTGGGCCGGGCTGCCCCCGAAAAGCTGGCAGGCTGCGGCCGCGGCCATCGCACAGGCGACGCCCACTTCCCCCTGGCAACCGACATCCGCTCCGGATATGGAGGCGTTGTGCTTCACCACATTGCCGATTATCCCGGCCGTAGCGAGAGCGTGAAGCATACGTATATCACTGAATTCGTGACCTTTGTACAGATGATACAGCACTCCCGGGACAACTCCGCTGGAGCCGCAGGTGGGAGCCGTGACTATCTGGCCGCCGGAAGCGTTCTCCTCGCTCACCGCAAGGGCATAGGCATAGACCAGCCCACGGGTCTGCAGAGACTTCTTGTATCCGGTCGCCTTGACGAAATACATCGGAGCTTTGCGTGCGAGATTGAGCGGTCCGGGCAGCACGCCTTCCCTGTCGATACCTCTCTCGACAGAAGCCTGCATAGCCATCCAGATTTCCATCAGGTAATCCCAGATCCCGTCGCCCTCACACTCTTCCACATACTCCCAGTAGCTTCTGCCGCCGTCTTCGCACCATTTCTGTATATCGGCAAGATGTTCCAGCTCATATACGTCGCCGGTGGCGAAACGGTCTCCGGACGATTTGCCCTCAGACAGCGCTCCCCCGCCGATGCTATAGACCGTCCAGTCCCCCGTCACGTTACCGGCATCATCCAACGCCTTGAAATTCATCCCGTTCGGATGGAACGGCAGGAAGACTTCCGGTCTCCATATTATCTCCACCGGAGCGGAGCTCTCCAGCTCGTCCCGTATGGAGACATCCGTCATATGCCCCTTGCCGGTAGCCGCAAGACTGCCATACAGAGTCACCTGGAAGGATTTCGCATCCCTGTGTTCCTCCAGAAATATCCTGGAAGCGAGCATCGGCCCCATCGTATGGCTGCTGGATGGGCCGCGGCCTATTCTGTAAAGTTCTTTAAGCGAATGCATGTGAATCCAGCTTCTGAATGCTTGAAAAGAGAAAGGCTAAAAAGCCGCGCACGACCTTTTAGCCTTTTATGGACATTTATACTGTGGCTGTGTAATTATTTGGAAATTACGCGAGCCATTTCGAGTACTTTGTTGGAATAACCCCACTCGTTGTCATACCAAGCGCAAACCTTCACGAATGTAGGATCGAGCTGGATACCTGCCTTCTCATCGAAGATGGAAGTGTGGGAATCGTTGCGGAAGTCCGTGGAAACGACAGCCTCATCGGTGTATCCGAGGATACCCTTGAGCTCGCCCTTGGAAGCCTCTTTCATAGCTGCGCAGATCTCCTCGTATGAGGTAGGCTTTGCAAGCTCTACAGTGAGGTCAACGAAAGACACGTCAGACGTAGGAACACGGAGTGACATGCCGGTGAGCTTGCCGTTGAGCTGAGGAAGAACCTTGCCCACAGCCTTTGCAGCACCGGTAGAAGAAGGGATGATATTCTCGAGAATACCGCGGCCGCCTCTCCAATCCTTCTTTGAAGGACCGTCAACGGTCTTCTGAGTCGCGGTAGCTGCGTGAACGGTGGTCATGAGACCGCGTACGATGCCGAACTTCTCATCAAGAACCTTGGAGATAGGTGCGAGACAGTTGGTCGTGCAGGAAGCGTTGGAGATGATGTCCTGACCTGCATAAGTCTTGTCATTGACACCGAACACGAACATAGGAGTAGCGTCCTTTGAAGGTGCTGACATGATGACCTTCTTTGCGCCGGCCTCGATGTGCTTGCGCGCTTTCTCGTCGGTAAGGAAGAGACCTGTGGACTCAACCACAACGTCTGCGCCGACCTCGTTCCACTTGAGGTTTGCAGGATCCATCTCGGCGGTGAGACGGATCTTCTTGCCGTTTACGACAAGAGTATTGCCCTCTACTGAAACTTCGCCCTTGAATGCTCCGTGAACTGAGTCATATTTGAGCATATATGCGAGATAATCCGGGTCAAGAAGGTCGTTGATACCTACAACCTCAATGTCCTTTGAGAAATTCTCGACGGCTGCGCGGAACACCATACGGCCGATACGGCCGAATCCGTTAATACCAAGTTTTACCATTGTGATACAAATTTATATTAAGTTAATACTCTTCTTCACCCTGCTTCTGCCGGGCCAGCTGGAGGTCTCTGCAAAAGCGGTGCAAAATTAAGGTAAAAAAATGAATATTTACCTATCTTTGTGCGGAAAATTAGCGTAAGGCGGAAGACTTTTATACGGATTATGGAGATATTGATTACAAATGATGACGGCTATGCAGCCAAAGGCATACACGCCCTGGCGGAGATAATGTGCCAATTTGGCAATGTCACTGTCATAGCCCCCAAAACCCACCAGTCGGGAATGGGCATGGCGGTGTCTCTGGGGCTGAAGCAGATAGCCCACAAGGCTCTGCCGGAGGAAGGCCCGGGAGAATGGTCTTATCTGGACGCCACCCCGGCGAGCTGCATAAAGTTCGGACTCAACCTCCGGTTTCTCCACCGCTTCCCGGATGTCGTCATCAGCGGGATCAACCACGGCTCGAACGCCGCTTCGGCGGCTTGCTATTCGGGGACTCTGGGCGCCGCTGAAGAAGCTGCGCTGAACGGCATCCGCGCCATCGGAGTGTCGCTTTCCTCGATCCGGCCCGATGCCGATTTCTCCGCCGTGCGGCAATATTTCCCCGACATCTTCAAGCGTCTCATGGCGGACTGGCCTGAGCGTTACGGCCTGTTCTACAACGTGAATTTCCCGGACTCGGCAGCCGCCGACATCCTCGGCATCCGCTGCGGCTATCAGGGCAGAGGACGCTGGGTGAGGGAGTTCCAGGAATGGAATCCGGAGCTGTATGCCAGAGTCGGCATCACACCGGAGATGCTCGGACAGAGTTCCGAGGCAAGACGCCTCGAATCCGGAGAGAAACTCTATATGATGACAGGCGACTTCCTCGATGACAGCAGCAACGACGACTCCGCCGACCACCGCATAATGGAGCGCGGCTACATCTCCATAGTTCCGGAGCAGCTGGACACCACCGATTATTCCGAGCTCGCAAGAATGAGAGCCGCCGGATTCGACTCAAATTTCAGATAACGATATGAAGTACTACATAATCGCCGGCGAGGCTTCCGGCGACCTGCACGGCTCCAACCTGATGAAAGGGCTTTATGCGGAAGATCCCGCAGCGGACATCCGCTTCTGGGGCGGCGGCCTGATGAATGCGGTCTATAAGGCTCACAGCCGGGGAGAAGGACTTGTGCAGGACTACAAGGACGGGGCGGTCATCGGCTTCGTGCAGGTGCTGCTCAAGGCACGGACCTACGCCGCCAGGATCAAGAAATGCTGCGACGACATAACGGCCTGGGCGCCGGATGCCGTCATACTGATCGACTACCCCGGATTCAACTTCAGGATAGCCGAGTTCGCGCACAAGAAAGGGTTCCGGGTGTTCTACTACATCGCCCCCAAGGTCTGGGCGTCCAGAGAGGGCAGGATCCGCAAGCTCAAGGCCTATGTGGACAAGCTGTTCATCGTGTTCCCTTTCGAAACGGATTATTTCAGAAGAAAGGGAGTGGACTTCGTCTATAAGGGGAATCCTCTGATAGACGCCATAGACGGCTCCGAGGCGCTGAAAGAGAGCAGACAGGAATTCCTGTCGAGAAACTCTCTGGAGGACAGACCGCAGATAGCCCTCATGGCAGGATCCAGGACCGGAGAGATCTCATCCATGATGCCCGTGTTCATGGAGTTTGCGGACAAGCTGCGGGCGCTGCCGGAATATTCGGATTATCAATTCATCGTGGCGGCGGCCCCGTCACGGGACATCTCCGACTACGCCGGATATGTGTCCGGGCGTGAAAGCTATGTGAAGGTGCTGTTCGGCCAGAGCTATGCAGTCCTGCGCCACGCCGCCGCGGCCGTAGTCAATTCCGGCACGGCATCGCTCGAGACGGCTCTGATAGGTACGCCCCAGGTGGTAGCATACAAGGG
>CAVECU010000106.1:0-5356 GCA_963614015.1 uncultured Eubacteriales bacterium | reverse complement strand
AAGGGAGAATTCACTGCGGAACAGTTCCGGAAGCCGGGTTACGCCGCATTGGCGATGACCGGAGGCGTGTGCCTGCTGCTCTGGATGTTTCCGTCCATTGCCGGCAGTTTCTCGGCAGCGTCAGACTCCCAGATGCACCAGGAGCTTGTCTCGGCGCTCCAGGCCGACAGGAAGGCGCTGCTTAAGAATGATGCCATGATCTCATTCTGGATGATATTGCTGGCATATGTCATCATTCTGTGGGCCTATGCCAAGCCAAGGGCGGTTTCCGGGGAGAAAGCCTATGCCGGAAGCCGTTCTACGGCGGCGGCTCTGGCGATATCCGCACTCGTGCTCATAAACATGTTTGCGGTGGGGAAGCGCTATCTCAATTCGGATCACTTCACTACGCCGCGCAACTTCTCCGGACAGTTCGACGCGCGCCCGGTGGACAAAATGATATTGGAAGACAAGAGCCTCGACTACAGAGTCTTGGATCTGTCGGTCAATGTGTTCAATGATTCGCACCCGAGCTATCACCACAAGAATATCGGCGGATACAGCCCCGTCAAGTTGCAGCGTTATCAGGATCTTATTGACTATCACCTGACAGGGGAGATAAACTCGCTGATAAAGGCTGTGAATTCGGCCGGGACGATGTCCGCGCTTATGGACAATTTTCCGGAGATCCCGGTCATCTCGGCCCTCAACGGGAAATACATAATCCTTGACGGCGACAGCGCTCCTGTCGTCAATCCGGATGCGATGGGCAATGTCTGGTTCGTGGATTCCGCGGCTGTCGCTCCGACACCGATGGCTGAGATCACCATGCTTGACAAGGTGGATCTTGGCAGGACGGCCGTGATAGGTGCCGATTTCGGATGGGCGGCCGAAGATGTGGCGTCCCTGTCCGGGGCGGCTGCCGGAGGCAGGGCTGACAATGCCGTCCGCGATACCGTGTATATGACATCCTATGCTCCGAACGAGCTGGGATACCATTGCCGCATATCCTCTGACAGGGCCGTGATATTCAGCGAGATATACTATCCTGACGGGTGGACGCTGAAGACGGTGCCGGATGCGCCCGGGAAAGACGGCGCCCGGGAGCTGAAGCTGTTCAGAGCCGACTGGATCTTGCGTGGAGCCGTTCTTCCGGCCGGGGAATACGATATGGTGATGAGATTTGACCTGCCATGCTACAAGACAGGCTCGCGCATATCCCGCGCGTCATCCATCCTGATGATTCTTCTCATCATCATGGCAAGCGCAGGTGCCGTGGCTACAGAATTGAGAGGCAGACGCAGGTCTACCTCCGAGGACTAGTCTCCGTCATTTCCATCCGTTCCGACACATTCTCCAGCAGTTCAGCCATGCGGGCCGCAACTGCCTTGCGGGAATATCGGCTTATAAGGTCGGCTCTGGCAGGATCTGCCTCCTGTCCGGCATTGAAGTCGTTCCAGCACAGATTTATGAAAGAGGCCACAGACTCCGGGTCGTTCCAGTCAAACACCACTCCCGCACCGGTCTCGTTCACGATTCTCGCCATGGCCCCGTCAGTCTGACCTATGCCGAGTATCGGATTCATTGAAGCCAGATATTCAAACAGCTTTCCCGGCAGGACAGCTCTGTATTCCGGCTCTTTCCGCAGCGGCAATATGAGCAGAGATGCGTTCTTCTGCTCTCTTACGGCTACCGTATGAGACTGATAGCCAAGGTCTATGAGATTGCTCTCCAGCCCGGAAGCCTTTATCGAGCAGAGTATCTCAGGGTCTGTTTTGCCCACAAGCCTGATGCGCAGCAATTTCCTGAATTCCGGGTCTTCGCCGCATTTGTCTGCGAGGGTCTTCCAGAGGACTTCCGGGTTGCCGTCGGAAGCGAACAGGCCGGTATGAGTGACATTGAAATACCCGTCCGGCTCCACGATCTGCTCGAAATCTTCCGCATCGAATCCGTTGGTGATGAGCTCCACAGGAGTCTCCGTCATAGTCTGGAACTCCTCCTGGACGAGAGGGGAGACTGCCACGACTGCGGAAGCGCTGTCAAGGACGGACTTTTCCAGACGGATGTGCCGCCGCTCCGCCCATTTGCACAGGTGCAGATGCTTGAAATAGAACATCCTGGTCCACGGATCCCTGAAGTCAGCGACCCACGGGATTCCGGTCTTTGCGGCGACCTTCTCCGCTATCAGATGCATGGAATGCGGCGGCCCCGTGCTCACTATGACATCGACGGGATTGTCCCGGAGATATTTAACGAGGAATTTCACCGACGGTCTCACCCAAGTCACTCTCGGATCGGGGATGAACAGGTTGCCCCGGAGCATGAGCATCAGCTTCTGCTTGAGCGTCTTCTTCCGGCTGTTGATGGGGTTCACTTCCGCCGCCGCGTTTCCCCTGCCCATTAGCCGACGGTAGAGAGAATAGAACTCCGTTATGTGTCTTTTCAGAACGATCGCCTCCTTGGGAATGTCTTCTTCGAGGGAGGTGTCTCTGGCTGTCATTTCCGGATTTTCGGGAGTATAGACGACGGGCTGCCATCCGTACTGGGGCAGGTATTTGCAGAATTTGACCCACCGCTGGACTCCGGACCCTCCGGAAGGCGGCCAGTAATAGGTGATGATAAGGACTTTCTTCATAGACATTCGCTTCCGCTGCGTACGGGGGAAAGGCATTCCGCCACGGCCTGACGGCCCGATTTTCCCTGGCGGGAATGCGACAATTTGCTCAAAAGTAACGAAAAAATCATAAATTTGTAGTCTATGGCAAAGAAACAGTCGGAGGACACACCTCTACTCAAGCAATATTTCGCGGTCAAAGCTCAGCATCCGGAAGCGGTTCTGCTTTACAGGGTGGGGGATTTCTACGAGACATATTCCGACGATGCCGTGCTTGTGAGCAAGGTGCTGGGCCTGGTCCAGACGAAGCGCAGCAACGGTGACAAGGGAGCCGTTGCGATGGCCGGATTTCCGCATCACGCCATAGAACAATACCTTACGAAGCTCATAAGGCTGGGCTACAAGGTGGCTGTCTGTGATCAGCTGGAAGATCCGAAGACGACAAGGGCTCTCGTGAAGAGGGGTGTTACGGAGATTGTGACCCCGGGTATCGCGTTCGGGGAACATATGCTGGATCAGAAAGAGCACAATTTCCTCGTCGGGCTGACATTTTTCAAGGATGAGTGCGGAGCCGCATTTCTGGATGTGTCCACCGGGACTTTCAGGATTGCGCAAGGTACGCAGGCCTACATCGGTACGCTGATGTCCTCGTTCAATCCTCACGAGGTCGTAGTGCAGAGAGGCTATGAGAAGAAAGTCCGCGAGCTGTTCGGGGACGACCTGTATATCTCCTCGCTGGACGAGTGGGCGTTCGTCTATGAGTCCGCTGTGGAGCGGCTCAAGAAGCAGTTCCGGGTGGAGTCGCTGAAAGGCTATGCCATCGACATCTATCCGGCTGGCATCTGTTCTGCCGGGGCGCTGCTCGTATATCTGGAGCAGACGCAGCACGCAGGCCTGGCGAACATCTGTTCGGTATCAAGGATAGACGAGGACAAGTTCGTGTGGATGGACAAGTTCACCATACGCAATCTGGAGATTTTCAATGCATCTTCCGGCGGCGAAGGAGTGGCTCTGGTCAGCGTCATGGACAAGTGCGTGTCCCCGATGGGCTCCAGACTGCTGAGGAGCTGGCTTGCAATGCCGTCTCTGGATCTCGATGAGCTGAACGCAAGACTGGATGTCGTGGAATATTTTGTCGGCGACGCGGAGGCGCTCGAGACGGTACGGGAACATATGGGGCAGATAGGGGACTTGGACAGAATCCTTTCCAGAGCGGCTACAGGCAAGATTTCCCCGAGAGAGATCCTTCAGCTCGGGCGCGGTCTTTCCCGGATGGCTCCGGTCAGGGACCTCTGCTCGGGCGGATGCGAAGTCCTCGCAAGGCTCGTGTCCGGGATGGAAGACTGCTCGGATCTGCTTCAGAAGATAGAGGGGACGATCGATCCCGAGGCGGCATCTGCCATCGGCAAGGGGAAAGTCATCGCCTCCGGAGTGAACGAAGAGCTTGACACTCTCCGCGACATATCCCGGGGCGGCAAGGAATATCTGCTCTCCATGCAGCAGCGGGAGTCGGAACGTACGGGGATATCGTCCCTCAAGATCAGCTACAACAATGTCTTCGGCTACTATATCGAGGTGCGCAACGCCCACAAGGACAAGGTGCCGGAGGACTGGATACGCAAGCAGACACTCGTCAATGCCGAGAGATATGTCACCAAGGAGCTCAAGGACTACGAATCGCGGATTCTTTCCGCAGAGGGCAGAGTCTATGAGCTGGAGACAGCCATCTATTCGGAGATCATCTCCGCAGTGCAGGCGGGGATACGCAGCATCCAGCACAATTCAAGACTGATAGCACGGCTGGACGTGTTGTCCTCGTTTGCCGCGCTCGCCAGAGAACGCCGTTATTGCCGTCCTGTGATAGACTCCGGCAGCGCTCTGGATATCAAGGCGGGAAGACATCCCGTGATAGAGACGCTGATGGCTCCCGGAGAGGAATATGTGCCCAATGACATCAGCCTCGACAGCACCGGGCGGCAGATAATCATCCTCACAGGACCGAACATGTCCGGAAAGTCGGCGCTTCTGCGCCAGACCGCACTGATCTTGCTTATGGCCCAGGTGGGTTCGTTCGTGCCCGCCGATGCGGCGAAGCTGGGATACTGCGACAAGATTTTCACCAGGGTCGGAGCTTCGGACAACATTTCCAGAGGCGAGTCCACGTTCATGGTGGAAATGCTTGAGACATCGATGATTCTGCACAATCTCTCGGAGCGGTCTTTCGTGATTCTGGACGAGATAGGAAGGGGCACTTCCACGTATGACGGGATGTCCATCGCCCGGGCGATAGTGGAGTATATCCACGAGTACGGCAAGGGCGCGAAGACCCTGTTCGCCACTCATTATCACGAACTCAATGACTTGGAGAGCCTCTACCCGAGGGTGAAGAACTTCCATGTCGCGGTGAAGGAAGTGGGGAAGGAGGTCATTTTCCTGCGCAAGCTCAAGGAGGGAGGCACGGCCCACAGCTTCGGCATACACGTGGCCAGAATGGCCGGAATGCCCAAGGAGGTGCTCGCTTCGGCGGAGAAGACATTGTCCGCACTGGAGTCCGGTGCGCCCGGTGTCACGGCCAGGCCGTCTTCGGAAGATTGCGGGAACATACTGAAGCCGTACAACATCAGGGAGGGGCGTGTGGAGAGCGACGGATCCATCCAATTGTCGCTGTTCCAGCTCGATGACCCGACATTGTCTTCGATGAGAGACACTCTGAAAGCGGCGGATCTGGACAATATGACGCCTATGCAGGCTTTCGATCTGCTG
>CAVECU010000105.1:0-5356 GCA_963614015.1 uncultured Eubacteriales bacterium | reverse complement strand
GCCTTGGACAGGATTCGTATGGAAAAATGTAAAAGCAAAACCTGCAAAAACAATCTTTGTGCGCGTGGATTTCCGGTTGCCGTAAATTCGCGGACGAATGCTAAAAAATTAACCAACACATCTATTATGTTCAAATTTAAGAAATGTTTATGTGCGATTGTTCTCGCTTTCGCGGGAGTATGCGCATACTCGCAGACCTTGACGGTTACCGGAAAGGTGGTGGACAGCGACGGGTATGAAGTGATCGGCGGAAGCGTTTCCGTCAAAGGCTCCTCCAAGGTCGGCACAGTTACGGATATAGACGGGAAATTCTCGCTTACGGTCAACGATGCGTCTGCCGACGTGCTTGTCTTCTCCTGCGTGGGATTTGTCTCACAGGAAGTGAAAGTGAATGGCCGGAGCGTGATCAATGTGACCTTGTCCGTGGATGCGATGCTGCTTGACGAGGTGGTTGCCATCGGTTACGCTACCGTCAAGCGTAAGGACCTGACCGGTTCCGTCGCTTCTGTGGGCAGCAAGGAACTCTCGAAGGTCCCTACAAGTGACATCACGCAGGCATTGGCCGGCCGTCTTGCCGGTGTGCAGGTGATGCAGAGCGAAGGCGGCCCGGGAGCATCCATATCGATCCGCGTCCGCGGTGGCATCTCCATTACGCAGAGCAATGAACCTCTCTACATTATCGACGGCTTTCCGAGCGAGGATGGGATGGCGACGCTTGATCCTTCTGAAATAGAGACAATCGACATTCTGAAGGACGCTTCCGCGACAGCCATATATGGAGCCCGCGGAGCCAACGGCGTAGTTGTCATAACGACCAAGGGCGCCTCGAAGGACGGCAAGGCATCCGTTTCATTCGACAGCTATGTCGGTGTGAAGAGAATCGCGAAGAAACTTGATGTCCTTTCCGCTTATGAGTTCACGAAACTTGATTATGAACGCCGTGTATATGATACGACTACGCAGGAAGACTGGAATACCGCCGTGACCGGTTTCGAGAGCCTTTACGGCCCGTATGCCGACCTTGCCTCGAATTACGGCAGCCGCAAAGGCATAGACTGGCAGAATGAAACGTTGGGACGGACTGCTTTGACTCAGAACTATCATCTGGGTGTTTCCGGCGGAACTGACAAGATGAACTACAATCTGGGTTATTCCTACTATGATGAAGACGGAGCCATGGTATACAGCGGTACCAGCAAGCACAATCTTTCACTCGGCGTGAACCACAAGATGTGGGACGGCCGTCTTGATGTCACGGCCCGTATCAGCTATGACCAGATGAAGGTGTATGGAATGGGCACTTCGGAGAATGGCGACCGTTTCAACAAGATGCAGCACATTCTTCAGTATCGTCCTACTATCGGCATCAACGGCACGGATGACCAGCTGCTCGAGGACGAGGATCCGCTTCTTCAGGATGATTCCGGCAATGTGATGCAGAATCCTCTTCTTTCTGCCGCCGAGGAGACCAACGACCGCCAGTATCGTACCCTCCAGGCAAATGGCGGTTTCACTCTGAAATTGTTCAAAGGCCTGTCATTCCGCAATTCGACGGGTATGCGTTACCAGAATCGCCGTATCGACATCTTCTACGGTGACAAATCCATAACGGCGAAGCGTTCCAGCATCAACGGCAGTATCCAGAATCTCGAATATGGCAGCTTCCAGACTTCAAATACTCTGAATTACAGCTGGAACAATAATGGACACGATATCACCGCAATGGTCGGACAGGAATATGTTGACAGATGGAGCCGAAACTTCAAGGCTTCCGCTTCCAATTTCCCGAATGACGATATAGGGCTTGCCGATCTTTCGCTGGGACTTCCTACCGCGGTGTCTTCCGCCGAGAACTACGATGACAAGCTGCTGTCTTTCTTTGCACGTCTGAATTACGCCTACAGGGACAAGTACCTCTTTGCCGCTTCAGTACGTGCCGACGGCTCCTCCAAGTTCGGAAAGAATAACAAATGGGGCTATTTCCCTGCATTCTCCGCTGCATGGCGTCTGGGCGAAGAAGATTTCATCAAGAATCTGAATGTGTTCTCAGACCTGAAACTGCGCGCCGGCTACGGTATGGCGGGAAACAACCGCATCGACAGCTACCTGAGCCTCGCCGTGTTGAGCTCCGTGACCTATCCTAACGGGGATTCCACACAGTCCGGATATGTGTCAAAGCAGATTCCGAATCCGGATCTCAAATGGGAGGCCAACAAGACATTCAATATCGGAGTCGATATGGGCTTTTTCAGTCAGCGGCTTACGATTTCTCCGGAATTCTACATCAACCGGAGCAGCAATCTGCTCCTCAATGCCAAGTTGCCGACTTCTTCCGGTTATTCAAGTATGGTGATCAATGCGGGTGAGACTGAGAACAGGGGTCTTGACCTGACCATCAACTCCGTCAATATCTCCACACGAAATTTCTCGTGGCGCACTGCCGTCACGCTGTCCCACAACAAGAACAGCGTGAAGAAACTCACCGGTGAAGACGTCCAGCTGTGGGAAGCCAGCTTCGGCTACAACCAGAATACACATATCATAGGCGTGGGCCAGCCGATGGGGCAGTTCTATGGCTATGTCACCGACGGACTTTATCAGGTGTCCGATTTCGATTACGACGCGTCCGCCAAGACATACACCCTTAAGGACGGAGTTCCGTATATGGGGGATAAGGCGAGTGTGAAACCGGGTATGTGGAAGTTCAAGAATGTCGACGGCAGTGAAGACAATCTGATTACGGAGTCTGACAAGACGGTCATCGGCAATGCTTATCCTACAATGTATGGCGGAATCAACAATACTTTCGCCTATAAGAATCTTGACTTGAGCATATTCCTCACCTACAGCGTGGGCAATGACGTGTTCAATGCCACCAAACTGACGAATACGAAGACCGCTCTGCAGAACAAGAACGTCCTTTCCGTGGCGGACTCGAAGCATCGCTGGGTCCTGGTCAACGATTCCGGCGAGAAGATCACCGACCCTCAGGAACTCGCTTCCATAAACGCGGGTAAGACGGTGGCCGCCATCAACGATAATGAAATCGGCGACACTTATATCCATTCATGGGCTGTGGAAGACGGATCTTTCCTGAAGCTGAGCAATGTCACCATAGGTTATACCTTCCCTCAGAGTGTAATCGGCAAGATAGGCTTGAGCAAGCTCCGCGTATATGCCACCGGTTCCAACCTGCTGACTTGGACAAAGTACTCCGGCTTCGACCCGGAAGTTTCCACCAAGGGGACGGCTTTGACCCCGGGCGTGGACTTCGGAGCTTATCCGAAGAGCCGTACTTTTGTTTTCGGTGTTAACCTGGCTTTCTGATGAACCTGAAAAGAAAATGAAAATGAACAGATATGAACTTATCGCGCTTGGCGCGCTGTCGGCAGTTGGCATCACCTCTTGCGACTTGATTGAGAAGCCGACTTCTTTCTATGAGAAGGATACATATTTCCAGACCTACGACCAGGCGAAAATGGCGGTTGTCGGAATATTCGACGCTCTGGCCACGACCAACCATTATGGTCAGTTCGAGATGGCTATGGGCTCCTCCGATGACACATACTATATAAAAGGGACAGGTACGGACAACACCCGCCGGGATATTTCACACTATATGGTGAAATCGACGAACACTTGGATATCTTCTCTGTGGGAGTACAAGTATCTCGGCATCGACCGGGCTGATTTCGCCATTGACGGGATAGAGAAAATGGATGGATATGAAGAAAGCTCCAGTCTGAAAGAGCTTGTGGCCGAGGCCCGTTTCCTCCGCGCATTTCTCGCTTTTGACCTTGTCAGGTACTGGGGAGATGTCCCGTATAAGACTGCCTACACGTCCGGATACGACTCTGCCTTCAAAGGCCGTGTGAACCGTGAGGAAATCTACGACGCCATCATCGAAGACCTGGATTTCGCAAAGGAAAATCTGACGCAGGGCAGCGCGGCTCTTTCTCCGGAGACTCCTTCCCAGGGTGCTGCGCATGCTCTCCTGATGCGTGTATATCTCCAGCGGGCCGGATACAGTCTCCAGATGGACGGGAATCTGACAAGGCCGTCAGACGACAAGCGGACTCAGTATTTCAACGCTGTGATCTCCGAGTGGACGGAAATGGAGAAAAAGGGATATCACGGTTTCTATGACGGTGGCTTCAAGCAGCTCTTCGTAGGCTACTCCGCAGGTACTCTCAACTCAAAGGAAAGCCTGTGGGAGATCGCTTTCAATCCTACCGGGGCCGGGTATAAGGACAATTCCGGCACGTGGGCCACATATAACGGCCCTGAAGTGGCCGCGCCTGGTGCGGGCGCCACATCTGACGCGATGGGAAGAGCGAACGCCTTCTTCCGCGTATTGCCGGCTTGGAAAGACTTCTTTGAGGACGGCGACGAGCGCCGCGATGTCATGGTCTGCACTTACAAATACAAATGGGACGCCAAGACCGCTACGCATAAAAAGGCCGAGAATGCCAGCGTAGGTGACTGGTATCCGGGTAAGTGGCGCAGAGAGTGGATGCCGGGCGGCTATGTTGACCCTAACAATACCGGTGTGAATTTCTGCCCTCTCCGTTATGCGGATGCAGTGCTTATGGCCGCCGAAGCTTACAATGAGGTCGGCAACACCGCCAAAGCATGGGAACTGCTGAATATGGTACGGACCAGGGCCGGTGCAAGTCCGATAACGGATGCGAACTACGGCAGCCTCATGAAAGCTCCGAAAGTATATGATCTTCCTTATGTTTCGGACGGCGATGCGGCAGGCAAGTTCCGTACGGCACTTTATTGGGAGCGCGGTTTCGAGCTTGCATTCGAGGGTCAGAGAAAATATGACCTGATCCGCTGGGGAGTACTGGGCGATGCACTCAAGTATTTCCAGAACAATATGGATCCGTCTCTTGCCGGCAAATACATCGCCGGGGAGAAATTCATCACGGGACAGCACGAGCTTTTCCCTATCCCTCTCGATGAGATTCAGGCGAATCCTGCATTCGACGGCAAGAATAATCCGGGTTACGAATAGTCAGTTAGTGTCAATTGTTGTTGCCGTTTGATGGAGAGAGAAAGGCTCTCTCCATCAATTTACTGATAGTATGCTTTTTATGAAGAAATATTTTTTTGGCTCACTCATAACATTATCTATTCTTTGCAGCTGTTCATCCGGCCGTTCCGATCGGGGATACGCATGGCTGAAGAATGCGGTCGAGACATCAGCGTTCCAGCTCCGTGAGACTGTCGCGGAGCTGGGGGATTCCCTGCTGATACCGCGTTCCATCTGGACAGGCTACGATATGGATTTTCTATGCAGCCAGCTGCAGCGAGACCCGATGACTTTCAAGGATTCTCTGCGGGTCAAGCC
>CAVECU010000104.1:0-5426 GCA_963614015.1 uncultured Eubacteriales bacterium | reverse complement strand
ATTCCGGCAGCGGCAAGTCCCGGTTCATCCCATATTCTCCCGGACGGCACAGCTTGGAACTGGAGCTGTAGGCACATCGGACAGATTCTCAAAAAACTTCAAAACAGCTTCTAAATATGAGCGATTCCATCAGGCGGACATTGGTCGCCATCGTGGCCGCCGGCATGTCGATATGCGCCGGCGCGATGACTGCGGAGGATGACTTCTCCATTCTCATCAACAATGGCTGGACATTCTCCCTCGGCAACGCCGCTTCGATGGAAGCGGACTACACGCACGGCACGGAGTATTTCACATATCTGTGCAAGGTCAAGTCCACCGGACAGAGCAAGTCTCCGATAATGCCGGATTTCGATGACTCCGGATGGCAGCGGATCAGTCTTCCCCACGACTGGGCCGTCGATCTGCCGTACAGCGCGGAGGCGAGCCATTCGCACGGCTACAAATGTATCGGATGGCGTTATCCTGAGAATTCGGTGGGCTGGTACCGCCGCCATATCCACATCCCTGCGGAAGACAGGGGCCGTCAGATCAGCATCGAATTCGAAGGCGTTTTCCGTGACAGCGAGGTCTTCTGCAACGGGTTCTACCTCGGGCATGAGGTGAGCGGCTATGTGTCGAAGAATTATATACTTACGCCATATCTCAACTACGGCGGAGACAATGTCATCACGGTCCGTTGTGACGCTTCGACCGAAGAAGGATGGTATTATGAGGGAGCCGGCATCTATCGCAATGTGCGTATCCGCAAGGCAGGCAAAGTCGGCATCAGGCCATATTCCCTGAAGATTGTGCAGAAGTCTTCCTGTGCGGAGACCGCGGACGCAGCAGGTGCGGAAGTGTGGGTGGACAGCACTTGTGTGGATATGGAATATGTCTATGCGGATGCCGGAGTGGACCCTGCCGTGTGTACGAGGCGCGTTGTGATCCTTGATGCCGACGGCAACAGGGTCGATAAGGCGACAAGGCGCTGGAGCGTCGCCGATCCGTATCTGTACACATTGGAAGTGAGCCTGTTCTATGATGGGCAGCTGTCGGCGAGACAGTCCTGCAAGTTCGGCGTGAGGACAGCGGAATTCAGCCCGGAACGGGGATTCCTTCTCAACGGGGAGCCGCTCAAGCTCAAAGGCTGCAATCTCCATCTTGATCACGCCGGAGTCGGCACCGGTGTGCCGGATGCCCTGTGGCGGTACAGGCTCGGAAAGCTTCGCGAGTACGGATTCAATGCCGTCCGCTGCTCGCACAACTGCGCTTCTCCGGCGATGCTTGATCTGTGCGATGAGATGGGCATTCTGGTGATAGACGAGAACCGGCAGCTGGGCGTGAACGAGGAGCAGCTCTCCCAGCTCCGGAATATGATAGACAGGGACAGAAATCATCCTTGCGTCATCCTCTGGAGCATCGGCAATGAAGAATGGGCCGTGGAGGGTGACGGCATCGGGCGTGAAATAGCCCTGCGGATGAGCGAATATGTCCACGCACTGGATCCTTCGAGGCCTTCCACCTATGGCAATTCCGGCGGCCCGGAGCTTGTCAAGGGAGTGGACGTGCTTGGATACAATTACATAGTGCAGAATCCGATAGATTACTATCACGAGCTGTTCCCGGAGCGTTGCGCCCTGGGCACGGAGGAGACTTCCGGCTGCGGTACGAGAGGACATTACGAGACCGTGCCGGAGAAAGGCTGGATGACTCCGCTCAACAGGGTGGACACACTCGGCCGCATCAATGTCATCGAACACGGATGGAAATATTACAAGCAGTATCCTTGGCGCATAGGGCTGTTCTACTGGACGGGGCAGGATTACAGGGGTGAGCCCAATCCGATGAAGTGGCCGGCTACCGGGTCGCAGTTCGGGATCCTGGACTATTGCTGCTTCCCGAAGGACGAGGCTTTCTATCTGAAGTCCGTGTGGACTGACGAGCCGGTAGTCCATATCTGCGGTCCGTATGACGGAAAGGTGTGGGTGTATTCCAACTGTGATGAAGTCCGGCTATACTCAGGCGGCAGGAGTCTGGGCAAGAAGACAATGCCGCAGGACGGGCATCTTGTCTGGGAAGCCGGCGGCGGGGAGACGTTCCGGGCCGCCGGGTACCGCGGCGGACGCAAGGTTGCGGAGGACTGCTATCCGGGGAGCGCCGCAGGACTGCGCATAGAGACGTCGGCCGACAGCCTCTTGCCTGATGGCCAGGACGTTGTGGTGATAGACGTGTATTCCTCGGAAGAATTGCTCGATGTGACGGTCGAGAATGCCGTTTTCCTCGGATGGGGCAACGGTGATCCCGGATTCGCGGAGATGGAGAGGCCGTCCGCCTGCAAATATTCCGGAGACCCTCTTCCCGTAAATGGAGATGTGTCGGACAATGCGATGACAATAAGGACATTCAGCGGCTGCGCCCAGATTCTTGTACGCTCCGTGGAGGGCTCCGGTGGCGAGGCAGCGGTACATATCGGTGACAAGACCGTTGTCCTGCCGATCAGAAACCGCTATCTTTGTGCGGCTGAAAAGGAGTTTTGACTTTTCGGCGGGCATTGCGCCGGGAAGGCGCATGCAAGGAAACGGGATCCAAACAAAATTCAGATATTATGGCAAACGGAAAATTCTGGGCCGACTTCAAGGCCTTTGCGATGAAGGGCAATGTCATTGACATGGCTGTCGGTGTAGTTGTCGGCGGCGCGTTCGGCAAGATCGTGACATCCCTTGTGAACGACATCATAATGCCGCTTGTCGGGACGCTCCTCGGAGGTTTCGACTTCACGCAGCTCAAGATTACGCTCCCGTCCTGGAACAATGCCGATCCGGATACGGTCGCTACGCTCAACTACGGCAATTTCATTCAGCAGACGGTGGATTTCCTGATAATCGCAATGTGCATCTTCATCGTCATCCGCATGATGATGAAGGCGACGGAGAGATTCTCCAGAAAGAAGGAAGAGGAAGCTGCGGCCGCTCCTGCACCTGCTCCTGAAAAGCCTGAAGACGTGAAGCTTCTCGAAGAAATCCGCGACCTCCTGAGCAAGCGTTAGTCGCTCGCCTTGCGGTCAAGCCCGAGCTCCGGAGCTTTCCCGGATGCCGAGGCATAGACGACAGACACGGCCACCGCAAGGATGCAGAGCGTGATGAACACGGCCTCCGAATAGAGAGCCGATGTCTGCGGCGCGGTGCCTGCGGCCTCGCCGTTTCTCAGAATATATCCCACTATTATGGGGACGGTCAGCATTCCCATATTCTGGATCCAGTATATCAGGGAATAGGCCGTCCCAAGATTCTTTTCCGGGACTATTTTGGAAACTGTCGGCCACAGAGCCGCCGGCACTATCGAATATCCCACGCCGAGCAGCGCTATCCCGACATAGCCGAATGCCGGGGCTCCCTGCGGCGCGAATGCGATGACAAGATGGGCTGCAAGCACGAGGCAGGAACCCAGGATCATCCAGCGCGTCCCCTTTCCGGTCTTGTCCACGAGAAGTCCGAATGTCGGGGCGAACACCACCGTGAAGAACGGAATCATCGACACCATCAGGCTGGCGCTCTCCACCGGGATGTCAAATCTCGGGATAAGGATGGCCGTGGCGAATTTCTTGAATGAAATGATGCTGCAATAGAAGAAGACGCACAGAAGCGCCGACATTATGAAGTATTTGTTGGACAGTACTTTGAAGATGTCGGAAAATCTGAATTTGTCCTCCTCCTGCGTCCTTTTCTTGTCCGTGGCTCCGGTCATGGCGTCGAACCGCGCATCCATCGCCACGAATACGGCCCACAATATCGCTCCTGCCATGAGCAGGAGCAGTCCGGCGAACGCCGGCCTTGCAGTCTCGGCAAGGCTGTAGAAAGCCCCTTCAGGCTTGGCTGACACAAGGATGGGCGAAAGCAGCAGGGCCAGAGCCGTACCCAATCTCGCGATGGCGAGCTGCAGCCCCATTGCAAATGCCATATTTCTGCCCTTGAACCATTTGGCGATGGATCTTGTCACCGCGACCCCGGCTATTTCGCTGCCGAGGCCGAAGATTGTGCATCCGGCGTATGCCACGCCGAGCGAGATGTCCGGGGCGAGGCCGGAAGATATCGCATAGGTCACGATGCCGGCGCCGAGGACCATCAGAGCGACAAAGATGGATCCGGTGATGCGGACACCCCATTTGTCAAGCAGCATTCCGCAGACTATCAGCCCTCCCCATACGCACAGGAACGAATATCCCCCCGCATAGAAGCCGTAGCCGGCGGAGTCCCATCCGAGTTCCAGGAGCTCCGGATGCCGGAAAAGCTGGGACAGGGACGAGAACATGTCGTCGAAGAAATAAGACGCGAACATCGGCACCACCAGACAAGCCAGGGCAAGCCGGCAGGATATGCTTCGCATTTTTCTTGAGGAATCGTGGACCATTGTCAGCGGAGAGTCGGGAGATTATTTCTTCACATTAGGCAGCTCAAGCCCGTAGCCCTTCTTCTTGTCCTCGATCTTGAGGAGGAACGTGAGGAAGAAAGCCATCACGCCGAACAGCGAGAAGATGATCATAGGCACCAGATAGCCGCCGGTCGCCTGAAGCGTGGCTCCGATGAGAAGCGGCACAAGGCAGAGCCCGATGTTCTGCACCCAGAATATGAGGCAGTATGCGCTTCCGAGTATCTTCTCGTCGATAATCTTCGGCACCGAAGGCCACAGAGCCGCCGGCACGAGGGAGAAGGACACTCCCAAAGTCACGATGAGAATGAGCGCCAGAGTCTTGCTCGGGAACTGAGGCAGGAGGAATGCGAAGCTGAGGTGGCAGACGATCATTATGACGGCTCCGGCCATGAGCATTGAAGCTCCTTTGCCCTTGAAGTCAAGGAATGCGCCGAGGAACGGTGTCAGAAGCATCGCCAGGATAGGGAAGCAGCTGAACAGCCTCGATGCCGTCTCCGCGCTGACCTGGAGAGTGGTCTCAAGATAGTTCGGAGCATATCTCTGGAACGGGAAAATGGCGCTGTAATAGAGTACGCAGAGCAGTGCCACGATCCAGAACATCTTGCTGCCGAATATCTTGCCGAGGTCTCCGATGTGGAACTCGTCTTCCGGCGACTTCTCCGCCGTGATGAGTCCGGCTTCAACGAGCTGTCCGTCGAACTTCCTGTCCATAAAGGTGAATATGAAGAAGAAAAGCAGTCCGACTATCAGCAGCGCCGTGCAGAATCCCACTGGGGCGACGATTGAATTGTCGAATTTGGACGAGATCATAGGGGAAATCCACATCACGGCGAACACTCCGAGACGGGCGATGGCCATCTCAAGACCCATTGCCAATGCCATTTCCTTGCCTTTGAACCATTTGGCGATAGCCTTGGATACCGTGGTGCCGGCCATTTCGCATCCGCATCCGAAGATCATGAATCCGAGGCAGGCCATCTTGGCGCTTCCGGGAAGAGCCACCCACCAGCTGTTAA
>CAVECU010000103.1:2951-5489 GCA_963614015.1 uncultured Eubacteriales bacterium | reverse complement strand
GCTATCTCCCGTCCCCCGGCCCGGCGGCGATGCGGCCTTCTGTGACAAGATTGCCTATGAGCTTATCCAGCAGTCCGTTCACGAAAGAGCTTCCCTTCGGAATGCTGAAGTACTTGGAGATCTCCACATATTCGTTGATAGTCACCCTGACAGGGATGTCCGGGAAGCTCTCGGCTTCGGCGAGGCCAAGCACAATCAGCGAGATGTCGGCACAGTTGAGCCTGTCCGCCTCCCACCCCCTGACGGCCTCCGTTATCCTGCGGAAATAGTCCTCATATCCGGTGAAAGCATTTTTCAGAAGCTTGTGGACATAGGCGCTGTCGCTGGCGAGCGCGGCGTCGGGATTCTTCTTCAGCAGAAGATCGCTCTGATACAGAGGAGGAAGACGCCACTCCTGACCGGAAGCGATATCCTTCAATGTCCGGCAGCAGCATCCGAGCGCATACGCGAGGTCATCCGCCCAATAGATGGACTTATCCTCCAGGATGCCGTCAAGCTGTTCATTATCCGCAAATTCCTCTTCAAAGATGCGCGTAAACAACTTGCAGTCCTGCCCGAGGGAGCGCTCGCCGGACTCCATATATTTTCTGTAATACGGCTTCGTCCTGACAGAGTCCAGAACTGCGGAAATGAGCATATCATAAGGCTGCCAGGAGAGCCCCTTCTTGGCGACGAGCTTCGTGAAGTCGGGATCGGAAGCGAGCAGGGCGGCGAGAGCATTATCCGCGAACTTGGTGTTCGGATTGAGATCCTCCTCAGTAGGATTGAACTTGCGCCGGGCCGACTCGATACGCTCCCGCGCCTGGGACGTCAGAGGAATGACTATCGCAAGCATGAACAGATACAGATCCCTTGTCGCTTCACAAGAGCGATCCAGCTCGTCCAACGCCTCCGAAACCGTCATCTTTCCCGTTACCGCATACCCGTAAAGAACTTTGAACGCCTTAATCCTCAGAATTCTCCTGCAAAGCATATATTTCCTCTATATTTTTCGCCAAAGATACTACCATTTTTGAAAAAATTTCTTACATTTGGTAATATTTATAAAATCTTAAGGGAGATATGTACAACGATGATTTTGAGGGAGGATACTCCCGCGACCATTCCGGAGACGAGATCTATTCCAAGCCGGTAAGAGCCGGCAAGAGGACTTATTTCTTTGACGTAAAGGCCACTAAAGGCAACAATGATTTCTATCTCACCATCACCGAGAGCAAGAGGAGAACGGAGCAGGACGGCAGGTTCACCTACGACAAGCACAAGATTTTCCTGTACAAGGAGGATTTCGAGAAGTTTGTCGAAGGCCTTGAAGACGCCGTGGAGTATATCCGCACCAAGTGTCTGGACGGTGAGCTTGAGCACAGGGCGCCGGCTTCCGACACGTCAGCCGCGGAGGAAAGCGCGGACAAGGAAGGGACCGGCGATATTTTCTGAAGACCTGTATGGGTTCCATCATCCTTAAGAATGTCCGCTGTGACGGCAGATTGTCTGTCATACATATAGAAAGCGGGCGGATAAAGAAGATCTGCCCTGCGGAGGATTGGCCCGGGGGGAGCGCATGCGAAACAGGACCGGATACGGAAACAGTTGACTGCAAAGGCCGAACTGCCGTACCGGCCTTTGTCAATATGCATACTCACGCGGCCATGTCTCTGATGAGGGGCGCAGAGGAAGATGTCCTCTTCCAGGAGTGGCTCCGCAGAATCTGGGAGATGGAGGAGGGAGTCGATGCCGAATTCGTCTATTGGGGCACGAAAGTGGCCTGTCTTGAGATGATCCGGACAGGCACGGCCACATTCAACGACCAGTATTGGTTCACTCCTGCGGCGAGGAAAGCCGCCGTCGAGACGGGCATAAGGCCTGTCCTGTCATACGTGGCCATAGACCGTAACGACAGGAACGAGACTGAGCGCCAGAAAGAGCAGTGTCTGAAGACATTCGAGGATTTCAGGAAGACTGATGACGGCGCCGTGTTCTCCGCCGCGTTCCACGCGATATATTCCGTGAGCGAAGATCTTATGCTGTGGACATCCGAGTTCGCCCGCCGGAACGGGCTGAAACTTCACATCCACCTCTGCGAGACGGAGAAGGAAGTCCTCGACTGCAAGGCCGGCCACGGAGGTCTCTCCCCTGTCGAATATCTCGACCGCCTCGGCATTCTCGACAGCGATGTCATCGCCGCGCACACGTTGTGGCTGAGCGAAAAGGATGTGGAGATACTGGGGGCCAGAGGCGTAAGCTGCGTGCACAACATCAATTCCAACGCCAAGCTATCCTCAGGATACAGATTCCTCTACAACGAGCTGAGAGACGCCGGGGCCAATGTCTGTCTCGGAACGGACGGCTGCGCATCTTCCAACAATCTGGATATCCTTGAGGCCATGAAGACATCCGCGCTGTTCCAGAAAGCATGGCGGGGCGACCCGAAGGCGCTTCCCCTGGATGAGCTGATGTCACTTGCGACGGCCGGCGGAGCCAAGGCTCTGGGACTGGACACCGGGAAACTGGAAGAAGGCAAGCTGGCTGACATCTGCATCG
>CAVECU010000103.1:2280-2941 GCA_963614015.1 uncultured Eubacteriales bacterium | reverse complement strand
TCGCCGGGAAGTTTCCTGTCCAATTTCATCTATTCGGCCCACAGCGACTGCATCACCTCGATGATCGCCGGCGGGCGGTTCGTGATGCGTGAGCGGACGATCCCGGGAAGCGGGGACATCATCGCCTCGGCCAGAGGGCAGCTGAGCAAGATACAGTAAGAAGACACTTTTTCAGAACCTATTTTCAAGAAATGGACAAAAGAGCAGAAATCATCTACCGTGCAGCCGAGTATGTTCAGAGCAGGCTGGGCGGCAGAGTTCCTCTCGCCGGCATAGTGCTCGGCAGCGGACTCGGGAAGCTTGCCGACAAGATTGAAGATCCTGTCACCATCCCGTACAGGGACATTCCGGGATTCCCGGTATCCACGGCAATAGGGCACAAGGGCAATTTCATAGTGGGCGCACTCGGTGGCAAGACCGTGATTGCGATGCAGGGCCGGATACACTATTACGAGGGGTATCCGATGGACCAGGTGACATTGCCCATCAGGGTGATGAAAGTCATCGGCATCAAATATCTGTTCGTATCCAATGCGGCCGGCGGCATCAATTTCGATTTCAGAGTCGGAGACCTGATGATAATCCGGGATCATATCAATCTTCTGCCCAATCCTCTTATAGGACCCAACATGGATGACTTCGGCCCGAGATTCCCTGACAT
>CAVECU010000103.1:0-2270 GCA_963614015.1 uncultured Eubacteriales bacterium | reverse complement strand
GACATGACCCACCCATACGACAAGGGTCTGACAGCCAAGGCCAAGGCCATCGCCGAAAAAGCCGGAATAAGTCTCCGTGAAGGCGTATATATCGCCGGCACAGGCCCGTCTTACGAGACACCGGCCGAGTGGCATTTCTTCAGGACTATAGGAGCGGACGCCGTGGGCATGAGCACCGTGCCGGAGGTCATCACCGCACGGCATTCGGACATTCCGGTGTTCGGCATGTCCGTGATAACCAATGCCGCGCAGAAAGAATTCGCCGATGATTACAAAAACGACGGTGACGATGTGGTCAAAGCAGCCGATGCTGCCGCCGACAAGATGACGTTCCTATTCAGCGGAATCATCGAATCACTGTAGCGTTCCACAACAGCTTTTTGAAATGAACCAGTCTTTCGGTTTTTTGAGAGCGGCATGCGCATCTCCGGCAGTGAAAGTGGCCGATGTCGATGCCAATGTCGCGGAAATGTGCAGAATGGCGGATATCGCGGAACGGGATCAAGTGTCCCTTCTTGCATTTCCGGAATTGTCAGTGACAGGATATACTTGCGGCGACCTGTTCGGACAGGAACTTCTGCTGCGCAAGGCGGAGGACGGCATACGGACTCTGAAGACCTATTCCAGAGGCAAGACGATGACCATCGTCGCCGGCGTGCCTGTCCGCGTATCGGGGAGGCTGTACAACTGCGCCGCCGTGATCCGCAACGGCAGTCTCCGCGGCATCGTCCCCAAGATTCACCTTCCGAATTACAATGAATTCTATGAAGCCCGGTGGTTCAGCTCCGGCGCGGACTTCCTCAGAACCGGGAGATGCGCCGCCGGCGGAGCCGTCAGAGATGACGGCAAGAACTGCTTCTGCCCCGGTGCCGGACAGACAATCAGATATGCGGGCGGCGACGTATCCGTCTATCCCGATATCATATTCACGATAGGCGACAGTTCCTTCGCCATCGAGATATGCGAGGACCTCTGGACGCCGGCTCCACCGTCTTCATTCCACGCCGCTGCCGGTGCGGAAATAATCGTGAACATCTCCGCCAGCAACGAAGTGCTCCTGAAGCACGGATACAGGAAGAGTCTCGTGAGCGGGCAGTCGGCCAGGACGGTGTCGGCATATGTCTATTGCTCCGCCGGTTATGGGGAATCCACTCAGGACCTCGTGTTCGCCGGCTCCTCGATGATATGTGAAAACGGCTCCTTTCTCGCCGAGAACGAGCGTTTCCGCTTGGAAAGCACAATGATCGAAGCGGACATCGACACATGGAAGATCCGTGCGCTCAGGCAGAAGGAGACATCATTCCGCGTAATCTCCCCGGACGGGACGGATGACGGCGGATACAGAAAGGAGTATCTGCGCATAAGCGCCGGGGAAGAGGCTCCGACAGACTTCAGCAGGACATTGCTCCGAGATGTCGATCCGCATCCTTTCGTGCCGTCGGAGGCGCAGGAGAGGGAGAGCCGGTGCCGGGAGATCATGTCCATCCAGGTGACGGGGCTTGCCACAAGGCTTGCTCACATCAGCTCCAGATCCGCAGTCATCGGCATCTCCGGAGGGCTCGACAGCACGCTTGCGCTTCTTGTGACGGCTCTTGCGTTCGACAAGCTCGGATGGGACAGGAAACGCATAATCGGTGTCACGATGCCGGGGCCGGGCACCAGCCGCAGGACCCGCACCAACGCCGGCGACCTCATGGAATCGCTCGGGGTGACATCCGTCGAGATACCGATAGATAAGGCTGTGGCCGGGCATTTCGAGGACATCGGGCAGGACCCCTCTCTGCAGGACGTCACGTACGAGAACTCCCAGGCCAGAGAACGCACGCAGATATTGATGGACATTGCCAACAAGGAAGGCGGCATTGTGGTGGGCACGGGCGACTTGTCCGAACTCGCGCTCGGATGGGCCACTTACAACGGCGATCACATGTCGATGTACGCCGTGAACGCAAGCATTCCCAAGACCCTCGTGAAATATCTCGTCGGATGGGCTGCCGACAATCATTTCGGGAAAGATTCCGTGAAGAGCGGCCGCACTGCCGGAGAGATCCTCTCGGACATCATCGACACTCCGGTCAGTCCCGAGCTCAAGCCTGCGGACTCCGAGGGAGAGATAACCCAGAAGACGGAAGACCTCGTGGGGCCTTACGAGCTGCACGACTTCTTCCTTTACCACTTCTTCCGCTACGGATGCTCCCCTGCCAAGCTGCATTTCCTGGCTTGCAAGGCATTCGGCGGCAAATACGGCGGCGATGTGATACTGCACTGGC
>CAVECU010000102.1:0-5529 GCA_963614015.1 uncultured Eubacteriales bacterium | reverse complement strand
GAACCGCCCATTATGTTTCCGCCCCATACGCACAGGTCGAAACCTTCGTACCAGATGACGTCCTTATCCGGAGAGAAGTCCAGTTCTTTCGTGACTGTTTCTCCGGCTTTCACGTTGAGGTCAACGGTAGTGCGCATGACTTTGCGGTCTGCGCTGCATATCACCAGATTTGCCTCGCCATGATCTCCCGGAGCAATGAACAGGTCGAAGGTATTGCCCATCTCCACATTCTCACCGCCTTCCGTGCAGTTCAGCACCACGAAATCGGCGGATTTATTCGAAGGCAGCAGCTCATTTCCGGAGCGGAGGAATACTCCGGAGAGACTTTCCCCGTCCGCCTGCAGTTTGACGGATACTATGGATCCGCTCCCTCCGATCTTGAGCCTGAACAGTCCCGTTATGTCGGTCATGACCATTCTGTTGCCGGAGGCTTCCGAATATTGTCCGAATATGGGGAAACTGCCCGGGATGGAGTCTTCGCCTGCGATGCCGTAGAATTGGCCGCAAGGGATTGTCAAGGCGTCTCCGGGATTGGAATCAAACCAGACACCGCCGTCTTTCAACTTTGCCGCAGCGCTGTATGTTCCGGAGGAATTCTCAAGAACATCGGAGTACAGATTGCCGTTGTCATCCTTGGAGATCTCATAGCTTTTCCCGTTGACATAGAAAGTTTCGATATTGTCAAGGATACGGGATTTGCTTACGCCTGCCAATACCCTCGGCGCAACATCGCTCACGTCAATGAAAAAACGCACTTTGCCGCCGATGACCTTTATGGGATCCCCGACTGCGGCTTCCGCCTTTTTGTCGTCTTTTTCCGGGCTGGAACTGTCTTTACAGGAAACGGCCGATGTACATAGAATCAAGCAGATGGCAGCCGTTGCGGACAGAATGGAAAATTTCATAATGTTCAGTTTTACTGGTCAACTCTTAAAAGCGTTTAAATATCTGCTAAACAGAATTTAAATCGTTTCTTGCAAATTAAAACATTTTAATTGGGCGCATTGTTTTGATATTGTCGCAACTTTGCCTGAAAAAATTATAATTTTGTAACATCAGCTCCGGCGATACCGGAGTTGGCAGCTGCGAATGCAGTAGTTGTCTCTGATTTCAAGAGAATTAAACAGTTTCGAAATATGCCGTTCAAGGTTTCCGTGTTTCTAAAGAGGCTTAAATCAGCACTTTATCCTTTACTCGGGGGGGGGTAACATCGGCGGGCCGGTCTGACGTTTGCAACGCCGATGCGGGAAATGATGCGGGTGGCGTTGCCGCAGCCGATACGAGGGATGATGAGTTCATGTCTTCCGTCTTTGCCCGCATTGAAAAAAATCTTTCCGATGCCGATTACTCTGTGGAGCGCCTCGCCTCGGATCTATGCACGTCAAGAGGCAATCTGCATCGCAGGCTCCGGTCCATTTCCGGGAAAACTCCTTCACAGATGCTCAAGACTGCCAGGATGAACCGGGCCTGCTCGCTGCTGGCGGATACGGAGCTTCCGCTGTGCGAAGTCGCTGAGAAGACAGGATTCTGCAACCAGGCATATTTCACGACGGTGTTCAAGAATACTTTTGGCGTGACTCCTGGCAGGTGGCGCAGCATGAAAGGGCCCGCCGGTGCAAAAAATGGCGTGGCCGGTGGCGGGGAGGGGACAATTTCCGCAAGATAATATGTATCTTTGAGGCTCGGACGGACGGCATCGGGACGGGATTTCCGGCAGACGTGATATCCATTTCCCGGGCCGTATCCGGAAATATACGTACAGCATCATGAAAAAGACGTTAGCATTGATTCTGGGACTTGCGGCGGCATCCGGCCTCGCATTCTCGCAGGAATCACCCGAATGGGTGAGAAAAAACAGCATCTCCCCGGACGGGACGAAGATAGCATTCAGCTACAAGGGAGACATCTTCGTCGTGCCGTCCGGGAGCGGCAGGGCGCTTCAGATCACGACGAACAGTGCATACGACTCTGACCCGAAGTGGACCGCAGACGGAAAGCATATCGTATTCACCTCTTACAGAGAGAAAAGCAAAGATATCTACATCACTTCCTGCGAGGGCGGAGCTCCGAAGAGGCTTACATTCCATCCCGGCAATGAGACTCTTATGGCTGTGCTGCCGGACGGCAAGATCCTTTTCACCGCCAATATCCAGCCGGACGTGAGATATGACGGCTTCCCGGGAAGCGCCCAGCTGTATGTGACCGACACCACGGGAGCGAGACCTGTGATGGTCACATCTCTGCCGATATCCGCAATAAGCGTCAACGGTGGCGGTACATTCATCTATGAAGACTACAAGGGGTATGAGGACCCGTTCAGGAAGCATCATACTTCCGGAGTGACGCGGGATATCTGGGAATATGTCCCGGCCGCGAGCGACAAACCTCTCACAATCAGTGCCGACGGGACTTTCAAGAAGTTGTCTGACTATGTCGGTGAAGACCGCAATCCCGTATTCGCTTCCGACGGGGACACCTTCTATTATCTCAGCGAACGGGACGGGAAAGCCATGAACATATACCGCAGCTCCTTGTCGAAGCCTGAGGAGTCCGTGCAGCTCACGTTTGAGACCCGGAATCCGGTGAGGTACCTGTCCGTTTCCGACGACGGCACTCTGGCTTGGTCGTACAACGGGCAGTTGTACACAATGCGTGAGGGTGGCAAGCCTTCCAAGGTCGATATCAAGGTGTTCTCGGATCAGGATGAGAGGGATGTAGAGCGGCTTACGCTGTCCGGAGGGGCTACTGCAGTGGCCATTTCGCCGGACCAGAAGGAGGTGGCTCTTGTCGTGAGAGGTGACGTGTTCGTGACTTCCGCGGAATACAAGACAACCCGCAGGATCACCAATACGGCCGGGCAGGAGAGAGATGTATGTTTCTCCGAAGACGGAAGGAGCCTGTACTATGCTGCAGAGCGGGACGGAAACTGGGGGATCTGGCGTTCGTCTCTCGTGAACAAGGAGGACAAATGCTTCACATATGCCACTGACTTCAAGGAAGAGCTGTTTTCCGATGAAGGTGAGACCTGTTTCCAGCCGGCAGTGTCGCCTGACGGCAAATATGTGGCCTACCTCAGGGACAGGACCGAGCTTGTGATGAAGCCGGCAAAGGGCGGGAAGACCGTCTCTCTGCTCAAGGGAGCCAATTATTCCTATTCTGACGGGGATATGTCTTTCGAATGGAGCCCGGACAGCCATTATCTTCTCTCCACTTATCAGGCGGACGGAGGATGGAACAATTCCGACATCGCCCTCATCGACATCGACACCAAGGAGATAACGAATCTTACGCAGAGCGGATACAGTGACGGCGCTTTCCGTTGGGCGCTCGGCGGGAAGGCAATGATATGGCAGTCCGACAAGGACGGCTACAGAAGTCACGGCAGCTGGGGCGCGGAGAGCGATTCCTATATAATGTTCTTCGATGCCAAGGCTATGACGGAATTCCTCCGGGACAAGGAGGATGAGGCCATCTGGAAGCTGCTGACTGCGGATGACAAGAAAGTCCGGAAAGAGGAGAAGAAGGAGAAGAAAGACAGCGCCGATGCCAAGAAGCCCGAGAAGCTCAAGCTCGACCTCGAGAACAGGGCGGACAGGACATTCCGCTTGACAAGATTCTCCGGGAGGCTTGCGGATCATTACCTTACGGATGACGGCAAGAAACTCTACTATGAAGTCCGTCTCGAAAGCGGATATGACCTCTGCGTCAGAGACATGAAGGAAGGGGAGGTCAAGGTGCTGAAGAAAGGCGTTTCCGGCTCCATCATTCCTTCTCCGGACGGGAAATACATCTACATCGCTTCCGGCACGGGCATCAGCAAGATCGGCGTGGCAGCCGGAGATACCAAAGTCATCACATACGCCGGCGATTACGAGTTCAAGCCGAAGGCTGAGAGAGAGTATATGTTCGACCATATGTGGAAGCAGGTGGCCGAGAAGTTCTACGACCCGGGTCTGCACGGAGTGGACTGGGAATATTACAGGACGAATTACAGGGCGTTCCTGCCTCATATCAACAATTACTTCGATTTCGCGGAGCTCCTCTCGGAAATCCTCGGCGAGCTCAACGCGTCTCATACGGGCGGGCGGTACTATTATCGTTCCGGTATGACAATGGGCTGCCTCGGAGTCCTTTATGATGACAGCTACGAAGGCGACGGCCTGATGATCAAGGAAGTGCTTCCTGACGGAGCCCTCCAGATCGCATATCCTGAGATCAAGGCTGGAGACATTGTCGCTTCCATCGACGGCAACAAGATCAAGGCCGGCGAAGACTGGTACGGCTTCCTTATCGGCAAGGCCGGCAAGAAGACAGCCGTGACCGTCCTCAAGGATGGGAAGAAAGAGGTGGAGCTGTATCTGAAGCCTTCATATTCCGACTATGACCTGATGTACAAGCGTTGGGTGAAGCAGCGCGAGGCCAAGGTCAGCGAGCTCTCCGGCGGCCGGATAGGATATGTCCACGTCGAAGGGATGGACTCTCCGAGCTTCAGAGAGGTATATTCCAAGGCTTTGGGCAAATACCGAAGCGCCGATGCCCTCATAGTCGATACGAGGCACAACGGAGGCGGATGGCTTCACGATGACCTTGTCTCGTTCCTGGGCGGAAAAGTCTATGTCGATTACAAGCCGCGGGGACAATATATCGGACACGACCCTTTCAGCAAGTGGACCAAGCCGTCCTGCGTGCTTATCTGCGAGGACAACTATTCCGATGCCTGCGGCTTCCCGTATGCTTATCAGGCGCTTGGCATAGGCAAGCTTGTCGGAGCTCCGGTAGCCGGCACCATGACCGCCGTATGGTGGGAGACCCAGATCAATCCGAATATCGTGTTCGGCATCCCTCAAGTCGGCGCCTGGTGCGTGGACAAGGGCTATTACAGCGAGAATCATCAGGTGGTGCCGGATGTGATTGTGTACAACGATCCGTCATCTGTCCTGAAAGGTGAGGATAAACAGCTTGAAGAGGCTGTCCGTCAGATGCTTGCAGAGACTGATAATGAAAATTCAAAATAATCGTATAAAACCGCATAATTATGGAAGACCGCAAAATCGTCATAATCCCGACGTACAACGAGCGTGAGAATATCGAAGCGATCATTCGCAAAGTCTTCTCGCTTGAAGGGGGATATGATATCCTCATCATCGATGACGGCTCTCCGGACGGTACCGCCGGGATCGTGAAGAGCTTGCAGACCGAATTCCCCGAGAGGCTTTTCATGATCGAACGATCCGGAAAGCAGGGGCTCGGGACAGCGTACATAACAGGATTCAAATGGTCTGTCGCCAACGGCTATGACTACACTTTCGAGATGGATGCCGATTTCTCACACAATCCGGATGATCTTCCGAGACTGTATCAGGCTTGCCGTGACGGGGCCGACCTTGCGATAGGATCCAGATATTGCGACGGCATCAGCGTGATCAACTGGCCGATCGGCCGCATCATCATGTCGTATTATGCTTCGGTCTATGTCAGGACCGTGCTGGGGATGAAGGTGTATGACTGTACTGCAGGATTCAAGTGCTA
>CAVECU010000101.1:0-5535 GCA_963614015.1 uncultured Eubacteriales bacterium | reverse complement strand
TGCTCAAGCTCTTCAAGTACTATGATGCCGGCGCCGTCGCCCATGACGAATCCGGCCCTGTTGGCATTGAACGGGAGGGACGCATATTTCGGGTCCTCGGCGCGGGAGAGAGCCTTGGCGTTGGCGAATCCTGCGATGCCGAGAGGAATGGTGGCGTTCTCGCATCCGCCGGCGATGATCGCATCGGCATAGCCGTGACGGATGGCGCGATAAGCTTCTCCGATATTGTTCGTGGATGTGGCACAGGCGGTCACGACATCGATGCAAGGGCCTTCAGCGTGATGCTTCGTGGCGATGTGGCCTGCGGCGATATTGGAGATCATCGTAGGGATGAACAGCGGAGAAATCCATTGGCCCGAAGGATCTTCAATCATCTTGGCGGTCTCCCTGTACTGAATCTCGAATCCTCCGATGCCGGAGCCTACATATACGCCGAACCTGAACGGATCGATGTTCTGACCCTCACCTTCGGCCTTGAGACCGGACTGGTTCACGGCCTGATAAGCCGCCGCGACACCATATTGGGTGAACAGATCCTGCTTTCTGATGAAAGGCTTGTCCATCCCGTATTCCTCCGGCTTGAAGTCCTTGATCTTGCCGGCAATTCTCACCGGAAGGTTGTCGGTAGGGAAGTCGTGGATGAATTCGATTCCGCAGACTCCGTTTATGAGGCTGTTCCAAAATGTAGGGACATCATTTCCGACAGGGGAGATGACACCCATACCTGTTATGACTACTCTTTTTGCCATAAAAAAATTATTCTGTTTTGATGCGGCTTTTCCGCTGTTAATATGTGATTGAACGGGCATTGGCGAGAAGCTTCTCGGCTCCGCCCATGATATCGTCCACTATGTCCCCTGCGCTTTCCGTCTTGCGGATCATTCCGGCTACTTCTCCGGCCAGATAGCTTCCCATAGGATCGCCGTCGAACACGGCTTTTCTCATAGCCCCCTTGCCGAAGTCCAGGACTTCCTCCTTGGATACGGCAGGGTCGTATTCCATCTTGAAGAATTTCTTGGAGAACGGAGTCTTGAGACATCGTACCGCATCTCCGAGCGACTTGCCCGTCACCATCGTGCTCACGTCTGAAGCCTTGATGAGCTTCTCCTTGTAGGCCTGATGGATGAGACACTCGTCGGCGACGAGGAATCTTGTCCCGACCTGCACGCCGACCGCTCCGAGCATGAACGCCGCCGCAGCGCCTCTCCCGTCGAATATTCCGCCTGCGGCGAGTACGGGGATATCAAGAGCGTCAACGACTTGAGGCACCAGAGCCATCGTATGGTTGTCTCCGACGTGTCCGCCGGATTCGGCTCCTTCCGCGACTACAGCCGTCGCTCCGGCTTCCTGCATCTTCAATGCGTAGGCTACGGATGCGATGACAGGTATGACTTTGATGCCTGCGGCTTTCCATTTCTCCATATACGGGGCCGGAGAGCCGGCTCCGGTCGTGAGGATGCCGACACCTTCCTCGATGACCATCCCGGCCACCTCGGCCGCATTGGGAGCGGCGAGCATGATGTTGACACCGAACGGCTTGTCCGTCAGTTGACGGCATTTGCGTATTTCTTCCCGGACAGCTTCCGTACCGAAATTGATGGAGGATATCAGACCGAGACCTCCGGCGTTCGATACCGCGGCGGCGAGACGCGCATCCGCAATCCAGGCCATGCCGCCCTGGAACAACGGATATTTTATGCCGAGGATATCACAAATTGGACTTTTTATCATGATAACACAATTATATTTTCGCAACTCGCAAAGTTAATAAAAAAATCCGGATGCCTGTGTCACTGGATCGCCGATGACGGCGCCGGAGCGGTCATCCGGGGGACTTCTAATACTCCAGGACGGCTGCGGCGGACAGCAATCCGGCACCGAATGCGCTGAATACTATGATGTCGCCTTTGCGGAACATCCCTTTCCTGTTGCATTCGTCCAGCAGTATCGTGCAGGATGCGGAAGATGAATTGCCGTGGTCGCAGATGTTCGTGGGGAATTTTTCATCGGGCTCGTCAAGATAGTTCTTGATGGCGTCGATTATCCTCTGGTTGGCCTGATGGATCATATAGTAGCTCACATCGTCCTTGCTCATCCCGACCTCGCCGAGCAGGGCCTCCACTTCGGTCGTGGATGCGCTCACCGCGAATTTGAACACTTCCCGGCCTTTCATCTGGAGAGCCGACTCGGTCTCTTCCTTGGTGATGTAAGGCGTAGGCATCAGGATGCGCTTCTCCCAGATCTTCTCCTGATCTGGCTGGGAATGCAGGCGGATACCCTTGAGATTGTCTCCGGATGTGAATACGGCCGCTCCGGCCCCGTCTCCGAAGAGGACGCAGGTGGCCCGGTCGCTCCAGTCCGTCATCCTCGTAGGCTCTTCCGCGCAGACGATGAGCACATTCTTGGCCCTGCCGCAGGCTATGTGGGTCTCGGCGATGTCCATCGCGAAGATGAATCCGGGGCAGGCGCAGTTGATGTCGATGCATGGGCAGCTCAGCCCCGCCTTTGCGGAGATGATGCAGCTGAGCCCCGGTGTGACATATTCGTTCACGACATTGGAACAGATGAAATAGTCTATGTCCCCGGGCTTCAGCCCGGCCATGTCGAGAGCTTTCAGCGCCGCTTCCGTTCCGAGGTCTTCAATTTTTTCATCGCTGACAACGTGCCTGCTGCGGATGCCGGTCCTTGTGACAATCCATTCGTCGCTTGTGTCGAGAAATTCCGAGAGCATGGCATTACTCACGCTTTTCTTCGGCAGAGCGCTTCCGGTACCGATAAGTTTCATATCTGATAAAGTTTGATTGTAGTACTGTCTTGTTCCAAACGGGTACAAAAATACACCACATCCTTTCCGCGCGGAAATGAATGTGGTGAACAGGCCCCTGTCTGCGGGGGTATTTTGGCGAGTTCGCCGGATAAGTGGCGAATTGGCTTGCCGCAGGATCAGTCGGCAAGCGTCACTCTCATCCAGGTTGCAGGGCACAAATCGTCTGCGAGGACGAGCGTCTCCGAGCGTTTGTGGCTGTCAATGAACGTGTAGCATACTCTGATGGAGCTTCCGAGCCACTTGCTGCAGAATTTGCCGCTGAATTCCACGTCGTAGCTGTATCCTGCATCGGTTTTCGTGCGGGTGGCGGAGACGTAGCTGCTCTTTGTCTGCTTCCACGTGCCGTCATTCCCTTCCCAGACTTTGACCTCCTTGCCGTCGGCACTCAGCCAGACTTTGAAGGTCCCGCTGTACGGATGCGCATAGTTCTCATCCCGGGTGTCGAGGAAGACGTATATGCCGCTGGTATAGGCGATGCCGCTGTCGGTCACATTGAGGCTCATCTTCAGACGGCCGCCGTCCACACCGAGTCCCGCCGCAAGATTCGGCGTGCTCAGAGAGCCGACGAAAAATCTCATCTTCCGGACATCCGAGTCGGCCTTGAACTCCCGCAGGACGTGTCCTTTCTTCATCCAGACGGATTCGGTCCCGTCCTTGTCGGTTGTGCCCACAGCGAGGACGGTGCTGTCATCGAACTGCATCAGGGAGTTCCAGTGGCAATATTTCCCTACGGGGACATAGAACGGATTGGTCCTCTTGGTGAAATGCTTTGCCTCGTCATCACCGATGGCGACCACCATTGTTCCGTGATCCCAATCCCGGCCCTCGGTGGTCTGGTAGCTCAGCAGCGAGCCTCCGCCCTGGAGGTGGAGAAGATATGGCGCACCGCAGCTGGCGCTGGCAGGGATATCATCGTCCAGCGCGATGTCGCGGTCCGGCGAATCGGCCAGCACCGGGGTCTTCCACGGATCGTTCAGACTCGTTCTCACAGTGGACGGTCTGAACGATCCGTTGCCCAGCACGCCGTTGTCCTCGATGGCCACGACGATCTTGTCCCCGAAGATCCCGGCGACAGGCATTCCGTCGCGGTAGCCTTTCCGGTATGAAACCGTCTTCGGCTCGGTGCTCCAGGTCACTCCCTTGTCGGAAGACTCCAGCATCGAGATCTCCTGGTCGCCGGAGTCCTTGTACGGGTATTCGTTGGCGAAGTAGATATGCACGGTGCCGTCGGGCAGCTCCAGGAACGAAGGCTCCCAGCATCCCTCGGAGGCGTGGATGTCGGCATTGTAGACGACCTGCGGATCGCTCCAAGTCGTACCGCCGTCCGTGCTTCTGCTAACGCCTACGGACCAGTGGGCGCCATCCCCTGTCGGGCGGTAGTTGGTCGCGCACAGGATAGTGCCGTCACTGAGGCTGACGAGCTCCGCATTCGCGGCGTTGACGGTGATGCCGTTTTCGATTTTGCGGGCGAATACTGTGCGTCTTTCAGACCACTGCGTCCCGTCTTCGCTGGAAGATACGAATACGCATCCGTCATTTTCGAACCCAGCCATATAGCCGCCGTCTGTGCGGATGACTCTCGCATAGACTCCGTTCTGCGCAATCTTCTGCTCGGAACTGCCGTCCCATGCTATCCTTATTCCTGAGACAGGATCTGCTTTCACGATGTCCTCCTGCCCGCCGGAAGCGGCGGACTTGGAACACGATGCGGTGGCCAGCAATATGATGGCCGATGAGGCTATTGCCCTGATACTGATGTGGATATTGTTCATATGTGTGAAAAATTGTTATTCTCCAAAGCGCGGGCGCTGACTTTCCGTGTGCCCACACGGAGACTTCAAAGGTAGCAAAGAATACGCCGGAAACAAAGCGTGGGGAGAGGGAGATTGGACAGTCTTTTTGAAGCTGGTACAGCCACGGGCGAAAATACCCCAAAAACGCCCGACAAATTTGCCATTTACTGAATAATCACTAACTTTGCGATGGGTATTATTGTAAATGCGGAATGGAGTATTTGAAAAGAATCGCAGATGAACAACTGGCTTTGCGTCTGGAAGCTTTCGGAGCAGTGCAGATCAGAGGCCCGAAGTGGTGCGGCAAGACTACGACAGCCGAGCAGTTTGCAAAGAGCAAAATTAAACTTCAGGATCCCGACAGGCGGGCGGGGTCATCTCATATTATCACGACCGGTACGGACTTGAGGCGGATATGGTCCTTCATCTTGATGATTATCGCTATGCGCTGATTGAGTGCAAGCTGGGAAGCCGTGAAATCGATGACGGGGCGAAACATCTGAATGAGCTTAAAAATCTCATCCGAGAACACAACAGGGAGGCCCGGATTCCTTTGAGAGAACCGGATCTGCTGATAATCATCACAGGCGGCGAATATGCCTACACCAGAGAAGACGGGGTGAAGGTGATCCCGCTCGCCTGCCTCAGGGACTGATTCCGCCGGATATCGAAAAACCAGGATGAGTCAGCAAGTTGTCGCGCAGCAATGACGCAGATGACGATGGAAGGGGCCGGAGCGAACGAAGTGAGCGGGGTCCTCTAATGGGGCAAGCTGCAGCCGCTGCACGGTCCCGTGCTACAAAAAAGAGGAGGTGATTAAAAAGTCCGTCGGCGTGACTAACAAGTCCGCATCAGCGGATGGCCGGAGCTGGCGGGCAGGGTCGCTCGAGGCGATGGAAAGCCCGGAGGCCCACA
>CAVECU010000100.1:0-5586 GCA_963614015.1 uncultured Eubacteriales bacterium | reverse complement strand
GTTGATTATTTGATGGTAAGGTCTGAAAGATCCAGTCTTCCGCTGACGACATCATCCTGGCGGCGGATTATGACATCGCGCAGCTCGTCGATGTCGATGTCGAAGTTCTCCTGAAGATAGCTTCTCACTATGTCCAGTTTCGCCCGGATGTAGCCCGCAGCCGGTTCTCCGGCCGCTTCGAGCTGGGACTCCCACCACTCCGGAGATTTCGTCACGTAATATGACATCATCTCGGCGAAATCCTCCTGATGCGAATGCTGGGCATAGCTTGAGATGAAACCGTTCGTGAGATATTCCGTCACATACGGCTCCACGCTCCAGCTGTCCGCCACATAGCCGCTGCCGGTGATCTCCTTGAAGTCGGCGGGGTAGTCCACCGTCTGGTTGAGGATGTGGGTGAACTCGTGATGGATCACCTTGATGTAATAGGTGTTCATCAGCTCCGCATTGCCCAGGCTGTTGTGAATCCAGTTTATGCCCGAGAGCAGAATCTTCTTTCCTCCCTCGGCGGTTCCGAGGATTATCGTCCCGTTGTTCCTGTACTCGAAGTCTCCGATCAGGAAGAACATCTTGGGGAAATATGACCTCGTGAAATCGATCCCGGCGACCTCATCGTAAGACTCTATGCAGAGGTACTTCACGAGATGGGCGGCGATTACGGAGCAGCTGTAGTCCGCCGGAACGGTGTAGTAGTTGAGATCGGACTCGTTTATCTCGTAACGGTACTTGAAACTGATGTTGTACGGCGTGAGGAAATTCACATTCAGCCAGCGGTCGAAATCGGTCTCCTCCGTCCGGCTCGTCGAAATGACGCTTGTGCCGGAAAGTTCGTCCTTTGAGCAGGACACGGCTGACAATACCGCGCACACGGCGGCCAATGTCTTGATTATGCTGTATTTCATATTCATTGCTATCTTGGGTTGGCTTCAAGTCCGGCGTCGATGACTTTGCGCGGAATCTGCAGTGCGCGGCGGAGGTCACCGACTTTCAGCGAATCAGTCTGCCGCTCGGGCTCGCCGTCCGCACCGATTACTCTCCTGTCTATCACGATGCCGTATCTGTTGATGTCAAACCATCTGAATCCCTGACCCAGTGTCTCGATGCGGCGGAAGCCGAGGACGCACTGGAGCATCGCCTCCTTGACGCCGTTCTCCGCTCCGATGTCAAACGACGGGGAGAGCTTTTTCTTGATCGAGGGGGCGTCCCATGCGGAGTATTCCACCGAGTTGTAGAATCTTCTTATCGAAGACGGGTCGAGGACGGTCTCAGTGTCGACAATGTTCCCCATCCACAGATTGAGATCGGCCGCCGCCTCGTCGTATTTCTCCAGCATGATCCTCGCCTCGGCGCGGACAAGCAGGGTCTCGTCGCACCAGAAGGCCGGATAAACCGTTCTGTAGTAGCCTATTCCGGCTACGGCGTCGGTGTACTCGAACAGAAAAGGGAGTTTCCAGAAAATCGTCTTGTCCAGGTTCGTGGCTTTATAGACCTTGGGCGCCATATAATAGTCGCCCGTCCTCCAGATATTGGCGGCCAGAGCGTCTTCGGTTGTCGCGATGCAGTTGTTGTGGGCGTATCTGGAATAGGTGAAATACGGACCGAAGGCCAGACCCATCTTGGAATATCCGGTGAGAAGCAGCAGGTTGCAGTTCAGAGACGCGTCGATGAAATGCGATACGATGGCATCGTAGGTCTGGGTCATCGACGCTGTCGCTTCCCAGTCGCGGAGCATTGTCCCCGGAGCGCTTCCGAGACAGCGGGTCGCATATTCCTCGGCCTTGTCCCACTGCTGGCAGAAGAGGTAGAAGCGGGCGGCGAAAGCATAGGCCGCCTTCTTGTTGAAGTGGTACTTCGGGACCGAATACCAAGAGTCGGCGACAAGAGGCAGAGCCTCCCGGATGTCCGCATCCATGCGTTCATAGTCCTCGGCGACCGTCCCTCTTTCGTGGTGGACTATAAGAGTCGTCTCCGGCTCGTCGCAATAAGGTACTCCGAGGTCTTCTCCGCTCGTCTCGGGGTCATACGACTTGCAGAACAGGTTCGTCAGCATGAAATGGTTGTAAGCCCTGCACAGAAGAGCTTCAGCTTTGGAAGCTTTCAGCTCTGCGGTGGAGGCCCCGCCCATCTCCTCTATCGCCTGCAGCGCCTGGTTGGCGGCGGCTATGGCGTAATAAGATGCGTCCCAGACGTTCTCCGGAGACTCGTTGTCAGTCTCGGTGATTTCCTTCCACGCATAGACCTGGTCGATGAATCTGTCAGTGTAGGGATTGTTTGCACCCATGTCATCGACGTTGTCCGACATGAACTCGGTGAGCAGCATGAAGTCGTTGCGGGGGTATGCGGAGACGAGAAGACTCCGGATTTTGGATTCCGTGTCAATCTCGGCCCGGTTGTCCGGCAGCCGGTCAAGAAATTTGTCGCAACCGGCAGCTGCGGCCAAGCTTGTGGCAAGCAGGACTGAGGTTATTATATTGTTCTTTTTCATTTCTTTCCGATAATATGATCAAAATCCCAATTTCAAAGTCATCGTGAACTGCTTAGGCACAGGCACGGCCACGCCGCCCGTGTTGAAGAACTCCGGGTCCTGCCCGTTGAGCTTGCTGTCGGCATAGATCAGGAACAGGTTGGTTCCCTGAAGCTTCAGGGAAGCGTTGCTTATCTTCAGAGGCTCAATCCACTTCTTGGGGAAATCATAGCTGACGGAGATTTCCTTCATCCGGATGAAGTCGCCGCTTGCGATACGCGCAGTCGAGTAGTTGTACGAATTGTAAGCTATGCTGAGGTTCGTGTTGTTCTTGTTCTGAATCCTGCTGGCGATGACCGGAATGTCCGTATATTTCTCGTCTCCGGCCTGGATCCATCTGTTCTTGAACTCCTTCGGCATCGAATTGAGGTCATCGTAAGTGTTGCTGAAGACGGGGTCCAGACGTATGACGTTCCCGAGGGAATAAGTGATGAATACGTTCAGATGCCAGCCTTTCCATGTGAATACGTTGCCCAGCGAGCCGAGATCCGTAGGGTCCGCGCTGCCGGAATATTCGAGGAAATTCAGTCTGCTCTGGTCGCTTTCCTGGAAATAGACGCCTGTCACGGAGATGTTTCCGTCCTGGTCAAGGAAAGTCGGGAGCCCCTCTTCGTTGAGGCCCTTGAACGGGATTGAGAATATTCCCCTGACCGGATATCCCTCCTTCGCGAAGCCGTTGCCGGTGATGAGGTCGATGGTCCTGGTGGTGGTCTTGAGATTCGTCACCTCGTTGTGTGAGTGTGAGTAGATGAAGTTCGTGCTCCAGGTGAAGTCCCTGCTCTTTATGTTGGTGGTGGAGAGGCTGAGCTCGAATCCGCCGGATTTCATCGAAGCGATGTTGCCGAACTTCTGGACCTGCCCGCCGACGCCGTCGGTGTTGATGACTCCGATGAGGTCGTAGTTGTATCTCTTGTACCAGTCGGCTGAGAGGTTGATCCTGTTGTCCAGGAAACCGGTCTCCAGACCGATGTTCAACTCTTTCTTCTTTTCGTAGGTCAGGTCGTTGTTGGCAAGCGCGGAGATGTAGAGCTCGGACTCCCGTACGGTCGTGAACGGCCTCCACGGGTTGTCGCTCGAGATGACCACGACCGAGTTGGTCACGCCCGACGGGCCGCGGTCCGCCGTCAGCGAATATGACGCCTTGAGACTCAGGTGGGACAGAGTAGGGTAGAGCCCTTGCAGGAATTTCTCTTCATGAGCGTTCCATGCCGCCGAAAGATTCCATGTGGGCAGCCATCTGGCCGAGCGGGCTTTTCCCAATTTGTTCGTGCCCTCGTAGCGGACCGTGCCGTTGACTGTGTACCGCCCCTTATAGGAATATGTCCCGTTTGCAAAGAACGCCGCGCTGCGCTCGTGGGCGTTGCTGAGCGTGTAGTAGTCGGAGTTCTGCTCGGAGCCCTTCTTGAACACCTGGTAGGCGTAGTTCGGGATTTCGCCCATGCTGTACTGCATTCCCCATCCCCGGAACCAGGTGTTGTGCCGGTCGATGGAGTTTATCTCCGTGCCTCCGTACAGATTGAGGATGTGGTCTGAGGCGAACACGTTGTTGTAGCTTGCCGTCGCGCGGAAGTCATATCCCAGCATCGAATAGTCCGTGCGCTCGTAGATGCCTCCGTCCGGAAGCACCGACACCGGGAGTGCATACGGATCATCCGGATCGGTGTAGAGGAAACTGTTCGAGCTTCTGATTGTGGACGTGCCCATAGCCCGGTAGGCCTGCGCCTGGTTGGATTCGTCCAGGATGTAGTGCTCCTGGGAGGATGCGGAATATTTGGCCGCGCCGAGAACGCTCAGCTCCAGCTGGTCGACAGGCTTGTATTTGATTTCCGACTGGAATCTCATATCCGTGACGTTGAGATCCATATAGTTGTTCTCAAGTTCATCGAAAATGTTGAACGGGGCGTAGTTCCTCGTATATGAGACATCGGGGTCAAGGCATCTGGAGGTGTTCAGGGCGTAGGAATACGGGTTGATGTCGAATCCTCTGGTCACCTCTCCGGTCACGGCGTCAATGCCGCTCGAAAGAGTTCCCGGCGCCCGCTGCTTGCGGTAGGATGCGTTGCTTATCAGACCGAGTGTCACCTTGTCGAACAGTTTGACCGAGCCGTTGATATTGGCCGTGTACCTGTTGACGGAGCTCTGCTGTGTCCAGCCCGGATCAATCATGGCGGAAAGCGAGGCGTAGAATGTGCCTTTGTCGGTACCTCCCGAGAGGCTCACGGAGTGGTTGCGCTGCACCGCATAAGTGAAAAGCTTGTCAAACCAGTCGGTGTTCCTGTACTCGGCGGCCTGAAGGTATTTCGCCATCGCTTCGGGCGTGTTGTCGAGGGCGAACAGCCCGGTTGTCGGGTCGTACTGCCCGATCATCTGGAACATCTTTCCGTACACTCCGCTGTCGGCGGAGTTAGCCGTCTCCGCATAGTTGAGGTATCCCTTCTGCTGAAGCTCCTGATAGATGCCCATCTGCTCCTGCGAGTTCAATATGTTGAACGTGGAGTACCGGGGCTTGAGCCGGACGGTGTATTCGCCGGTGTAGGCGACACGTGTCTGTCCGGCCTTTCCCTTCTTCGTCGTGATGACTATCACTCCGGCCATGGCCCGTGCGCCGTAGATCGAAGTCGCGGATCCGTCCTTGAGTATGTCGAAGCTTTCGATGTCATCCGAGTTGAGACCGGCGATGGCCGAGCTGATCAGCGTCGTGGCGTCTCCCGACGAAAGCTGGTCGGCGCTGACATCGACCACGTCCTCCATTATCACGCCGTCCACGACCCACAGCGGCTTGGAACTGCCGTATATGGAGGTGGCGCCGCGGACTCTGATCTTAGGTGCCGTGCCGAACGTACCCGAGACATTCTGTACCGATACGCCCGCCACTCTGCCCTCGAGCGAGCGGCTGATGTCCGCCATTCCGTCCATTTTGGCGTCCTTGGCGTCCACTTTGGATGCCGATCCCGTGAACAGGCGTCGGTCCATCTTCTGCATTCCGGTCACGACGACGCCCTCAAGCACCTGCGAGTCGCTTTCAAGGGCGATCTTCATGTTGTCGGAGATCGGGACGGTCT
>CAVECU010000099.1:0-5610 GCA_963614015.1 uncultured Eubacteriales bacterium | reverse complement strand
GCTCTGTTCTCGCTTGGAGTGGTGTTTTTCCTCAAGTACAACAAAAGCTTGAGAGCGATGGCTTTCTCCATCGGGGTGCTGACGGCGCTGATGCTGGCGTTCTATGCGGCGGGCTTTGGAATGCGGGAGTCATCGGTGCTGTTCTCCCCGATACTCTACGCGGACGGGCCTCTGCTGTATTCTCTCGGAGCTCTGCTCATCATCAATCTGTGGATAGCGCTCGTGTGCGGATGCCTGTTCGTCTGCCGCAGGGAGCTTGTGACTTATGTGACCTTGCGCAGGCGGTCCGGCACGCTGACGGCTGCCGCCCTGCTTCTGTCGGCTCTTGTCCTGTGGTATGTCACCATCTCGTTCAAGAGTCTGATATTCAACTCGAACATCACGCTTGAGCTGTACAAGATAGTGCTGCTGGAGAAATACACCCTGTACGCCTATCTCTCCTATCTGGCGCTGCTTGCCGTGATACCGCTTCTGCTTCAAATCGTAAGATATCCGGCGTGGCGCTGCCTGCACATCAAGTACAATGTGTTCTCCCGATGGGGGAGGATGACTTCCGCCGTTCTGTGTGCAGTGTATCTTCTGTCCCTGTTCTCCATACTCGGGGCGGAGAAAGAGTCCAACCGGGTGGAGATATGGACCAACCGTCTGGCGATAGACAGGGATCTGGGGCTTGAACTCCAGCTCCGCAGCGTCGAGGGAGCCATAGCCGCCGACAACACCATCTCGGAAGTGATCCGCTCGGTGCAGGACTACCGGGTGATACTGAACCGTATCACGGAGACCTATATGAGCAGGATCTCGAAGAATTATGATGTCAGCGCGATGCTCATCGGGGACAATGCCGCCGACCCTCACCTGCTCCAGTATCTGCGGGACAGGGTGGACGGGGCGGTCCCGATAGCCCCGGACTCCAGATTTGTTTACAGCCGCACGGCCAACGGACGGGCGCAGTATACCGGGATGTTCGTCTATTATTTCCAGGAGCTGGGGGTGATGCGGCTTCTGATAGGAGTCAATTCAAAGGCTGACAAGGCGGAGCGCGGATATTCGTTTATCCTGAACGCCGATTCTCCCGGAACGGTGATGATACCTCCGCAGTATTCGTATGCCAAGTACATAGGCGGCAAGCTCGTGAGCTACAAGGGTGACTATCCTTATCCGACCGTCATATCCGAGAAACTTCTCAAAAAGCACGGCGCGGACGGAGCCGGAAGAGTGGCCGCCGGGAAATATATACACTATACGACTCACGTCTCGAGGGATGAATTCATTGTCCTGTCGCGGGCCAAGATCACCAAGCTCCATTACGTGGTGGCGGGAGGAATGATCTTCCTTCTGGCTTATTTCTGGCTCAGTCTGCTGGGGCTCGGGAAGAAACGGCGGAGCGCATTCGAGAAGAACTACTACAAGTCCCGGGTCAACACCGTGCTCTCGCTGTCGATGCTCCTGACGCTCATGACCATAAGCGTCATCATGGTGATATTCGTGTACAAGCGCAATGATGCAAGTATGATGAAGCTGATGACCAGCAAGATATCCACCATCCAGTCACTTATGGAGAACCGTGCCGGGGCTCTGCACAGCTATCGGGAGATGGCTACGCAGGAGATGAATACCGTGCTCACGGATGTGGCGGAATATACAAGCACGGATCTGACGCTTTACAGCCCGGGAGGGAAAGTGTTCAACTCCACGGCCCCGGAGATTTTCGAGAAGATGATGCTCGGCTCCAGGACCAACCAGGAGGCCTACCGCAACATAATGTACAACAACAAGCGGTACTACATACACCGGGAGCGTGTCGGAGGGCATTCTTTCTATACGATGTATGCTCCGGTCCTCAACAACCGAGGTGCGATCCTGGCCATAGTCAGCGCCCCTTATACGGACTCCGGGCTGGCGTTCAAGGCCGATGCGGTGTTCCATTCGGTATTTGTGATGATTGTGTTCGGCATCCTGCTGATGATCACCAGATTTTTCACTACAGGAGTGGTGGACAGGATGTTCCGCCCGATTATGGAGATGGGCCGCAAGATGTTGTCGGCCAGGACCGGCGGGCTGGAATATATCATCTATGACAAGGAGGATGAGATCTCCGGACTTGTCCGCGCCTACAATCTGATGGTCCACGACCTGTCGGAGTCCGGCAAGCAGGTCGCCCAGGCCGAGAGGGAGCGTGCCTGGAGCGAAATGGCCCGTCAGGTGGCCCACGAGATCAAGAATCCGCTCACGCCTATGAAGCTCCAGATACAGAGGCTTATACGTCTGAAGAGCAAGAACGACCCTACATGGGAGACCAAGTTCGACGACATCTCCGGCGTGATATTGGACAGCATAGACGTGCTGACCGACACGGCAAATGAATTCTCGACATTCGCCAAGCTGTATTCGGAGGAAATGGTGCCGATAGACTTGGATACGATGGCTTCGGATCAGATCTCGATGTTCGATGACAAGGACAACATCACGTTCCAGTATTTCGGGCTGAAGGATACCTGGGTCAAGGGGCCGAAGCCGCAGATGGTGCGCGTGTTTGTCAATCTGCTTACCAATGCCGTGCAGGCCATTGAGAATCAGCAGGAAGAAGATGCCCAAAGCGGCGCGGAGCCTCGGCACGGGCAGATAATCCTGTCGCTGCGCAACAGCTCCCGTGACGGGTTCTACGACATTGTTTTCGAGGACAACGGCCCGGGCATCAAGGATGAGAACAGAAGCCGTCTGTTCACGCCGAACTTCACTACCAAGAGCAGCGGCACCGGTCTGGGGCTTGCGATATGCAAGAACATCCTGGAGCGGTGCGGCGGCGAGATCTTCTACAATCAGTCGTTCACCCTCAAAGGCGCCTGCTTCACGGTGCGGTATCCTAAGAAGCTGTTTTGAATCATAAAAGACCTTATGCCCGGCAGACCGAGGGGGAGTGACGTGCCCGGACGCCGGCGCCGCAACCCGTTTCCAGGCTACTTCTGTCTGATGTAGATCTGTACCGGACAGCCGGTGAAAGAGAAATTCTCCCGAAGCCTGTTCTCAAGGAAACGCCTGTACGGCTCCTTGATGTACTGCGGCAGATTGCAGAAAAAGGCAAAAGACGGAAATCTCGTAGGCAGCTGCGTGATATACTTGATCTTGACCACCTTGCCCTTCCACATCGGAGGAGGATAATTCTCGATTTCCGGGATCATCGTGTCCATCAGCTTGGAAGTCGGGATCTTTCTGGTGTAGTTGGCGTTCACCTTGGCGATTTCGTCAAGGACATCCATTATCCTCTGCTTCTTGAGCACCGATGTGAATATGATCGGCACATCGCTGAAAGGGGCGATCCTGCTCCGCATCGTCCTGGCGTATTCCGCCATCGTGTTGCTGTCCTTGTCGAACAGGTCCCATTTGTTGATGACCAGCACGCATCCCTTCCTGTTGCGCTTGATGAGATTGAAGATGTTCATGTCCTGAGCCTCCATGCCGGTGGTGGCATCTATCATCATTATGCAGATGTCACTGTGCTCTATGGCTCTGATCGAGCGCATCACGGAGTAGAACTCAAGGTCTTCCTGTACCTTGTTCTTCTTCCTGATGCCGGCGGTGTCAACAAACACGAACTCGTGTCCGTATTTGTTGTAATAGGATGATATCGAGTCTCTTGTAGTCCCGGCTATCGGAGTGACGATGTTGCGGTCCTCGCCCAGGAGGGCATTGGTCAGCGAAGATTTGCCTACGTTCGGCTTGCCGACGATGGTGATTCTCGGCACGCCAGGATGCTGGTCTTCGGCCTCCGTATCCTCCGGGAGCTTGCGCACTACCTCGTCCAGAAGATCTCCCGTGCCGCTGCCGTTGGCCGCCGAGATGCTCCAGATCTCGCCCAGACCGAGAGAATAGAACTGGTATGCGTCATACATCTTGCTTCCGGAGTCCACCTTGTTGACGGCAAGCACCACCGGCTTCCCGCATTTGCGCAGGATGTCGGCGATGGCCGCGTCGTAGTCCGTGATTCCGGCGGCCGCCTCGGTCATGAACAATATGAGATCAGACTCCTCGATGGCTATGATGACCTGCTTGCGGATCTCCTCCTCGAAGATGTCATCCGAGCCGGAGGTGTATCCTCCGGTATCGACTACGGAAAATTCCTTTCCGCACCATTCGCATTTGCCGTAGTGTCTGTCCCGGGTCACACCGGCGGTTTCGTCCACGATGGCCTGTCTCATTCCCACGAGACGGTTGAAAAGGGTGGATTTGCCTACATTAGGCCTTCCGACTATAGCTACAAGACTCATTTGTTGTTATAAGCAGACTGTTGTTCAATAAATTAACTACCCTAACTGGTCCTCCTTCCTAAGCCCGCATCCGGTGCAGGCATCGGAATAGACCCCGGAGCATGTAGCCCCGGAGCCTTCGCTCTTCTTGCGGGAGAACCGTTCATCGTCCTCCTCCCTCATGCATCTGATGCCGAGCTTGCGCATGTTCTCGTTGGCTCCCACATCGCTCTGAGGAAACTGGCCGTTCTTCCGGAATATGATGTTGAAACACATCCCGAACACGCCGATTCCGATCATTATCAATGCTGCCAGGAAAACTTTCATCGCCTAGAAAATGAACTCCGGACTTATAGGCTCGTTGTCGTGGACTTTCGTGATGATGCGGGCGAATGTGCCTGTCATCGAGACCACCTTGATCTTGCTCTTGTCGACGGAAAGGTCTGTTGTCAGCGGAATGGTGTCAGTGACATAGACTTCCTTCAGGCAGGAGTTGTTGATCCTCTCGTATGCCGGGCCGGAGAGCAGGGCGTGGGTCGCGCAGGCCCGTACGCTCTTGGCGCCTTTCTCCATCAGGATGTCGGCGGCCTTGGTGAGAGTGCCGGCGGTGTCGATGAGGTCATCCACGATGACGACATTCTTGCCTTCAACCTCTCCGATGGCTGTTATGGAAGCCACCACATTCGCTCTTTCACGGGATTTGTGGCAGATGATCACAGGGCAGGCGAGATCCTTGGCATAGGCGTTGGCGCGCTTCGCTCCGCCCATGTCAGGTGCCGCGATGGCGAGATTCTCGATGTTGAGTGACTTGAGGTAAGGGATGAACACCTTGCTCGCATATATGTGATCCACAGGAATGTCGAAAAATCCCTGAATCTGGTCGGCGTGGAGGTCGCAGGTCATGATTCTGTCCACTCCTGCGGCGCAGAGGAGGTTGGCCACGAGCTTGGCTCCGATGGAGACTCTCGGCTTGTCCTTCCTGTCCTGTCTCGCCCATCCGAAATACGGCATCACCGCGATCACCTTGTATGCTGAAGCCCTTTTGGCGGCATCGATGGTGAGAAGCAGTTCCATCAGATTGTCAGCCGGCGGGAAAGTGGACTGGAGAATGAATACGGTGGCTCCTCTGACGCTCTCCGAGAAGGATGGCTGGAACTCGCCGTCGCTGAAAGCCGTGACTTCGGAGTCTCCCAGATGGACAGGCCCCATTTCGGGGTCACGGGTGAGGTTAAGTTCGTTTACGACTTTTGCAGCAAAGTCTTTTGAAGCTCGGCAGGAAAACAATTCCATTCGATGTTCGGTGTTGTTCATAACTAAGAAGCTGTTTTGAAATAATTCCTCTCTTTTCTTACACGGCCTTTCCGGC
>CAVECU010000098.1:2452-5649 GCA_963614015.1 uncultured Eubacteriales bacterium | reverse complement strand
GCTCAAGGAACCTCCCGAATATACGGATATCTTCGTCCTGCTCCTAGTCGTCAACGCGCTTGTCTCAACTCTCGGAGCAGGGATGACAGCCTGCATTCAGGCCACCGGAAAGATCAAGGCCAATCAGGTGGGATACTCCGTCATCAACCTTTCCATCCTGCCAATAATCTTCATTTTGTACAGAATCGGCGCGCCGATATATTGCAATGTCATCGTCATGATTGCATTGACATTCATCACGACGGTGTTCCAGATATATCTGATGACAAAGTTGACCGTATTTGAGGTCGGCCTATATGTCAGACGCTCCCTTGTCCCGTCACTTGCGGCCGTCGCCTTGTGCTGCATACTGACGGCCGCACTGCGGAGACTCATCCCATGCGATACGGTGATCGGCACATTGTCATTCTGCGCCATATCGGCCATCGCAATGGCTATCTGCGCCTGCTTCATCGGCTTGTCCTCCCAGGAGCGTAAGACGGTCGCAGGACTTCTGCGGCTGGGGAGGAATGGCCGGGATGACTGACATGCTGACACGACATATTATGCAAGAACAATTTCAATACAGACAGATGCCATGCAGAACACTCTTACCACTCCTGTTCTTCTGATTGCCTTCAATCGTCCGGACACCTTTCAGCGTGTCTTCGATGTGGTCCGCAAAGCCCGCCCCGCCAGCCTGTACATCGCAATTGACGGGCCGAGGCCTGAAAGACCGCAGGAAGCCGCATTGTGCGGCAAATGCAGGGACGTTACAAAGCAGATTGACTGGGACTGCGATGTGCACACCCTTTTCAGAGACAAGAATGCCGGCTGCGGATTCGGTCCTGCGGAAGCGATCTCTTGGGCTTTCAAAACGGCGGAAGAGCTCATAATCCTCGAAGATGACATAGTGCCGTCGCTGTCGTTCTTCCGTTACTGTGAGGATTTGCTGCATCGTTATAGGGACGACAGACGCATAGGAATCATCTCCGGACTGTCAGTGCATGCCGGTGAGAAGAAGTTGTGGCGGGGAGGGGCGGACTATACCTTCTCACATTTCGGCCCTACTTGGGGATGGGCCACTTGGCGTGACAGGTGGGCGCAATTCGACATATATATGAAAGACTCCCCTCTGTTCCTGTCCGAAGGCGGCTCGTACAACACTTTCATGCAGAAGAGGATATCCGAAGGCATGGACAGACAGCTGAAAAAGACCTGTGACGACATCGACCGGATTGTCACGCACGCCTGGGATTATCAGTGGGTTTATGCCCGCATCAAGAACGGATGGCTCGACGCGGTTCCGAGGGTCAACATGATCACCAACATCGGCGCCGCCAACGGCACTCACCCCTCCGCCGGGTGCTGGGCGAAGCCGACTTGCACGGATCTTGAAGCCATCGACCTGACGTTCCCTCTCAGGCATCCGCATTTTGTCATCTGCAACGCCGAGTATGACAGGTATTACTGGGATTCCATTCATCCGACACGCTTCAGACGGCTCATATACTATATGCGGCATCCGTATAGGCTGTGGATGAGAATAAGACGGTTCTGATCTTGCAGGGAACTTGAGGACAGATTTCTTTTGAAAAACAAGTGTTATGAAAATTTTCAGACATATGACAAAGCACAGGCTCGCCTGTGTCAACTGGCCCGGGACATATCCGTCCAGGCCCGATGTGGAGTTCAGCATCGCTCACGACGGGGACAACATTTTTCTGGAATTCGAGGTCCGGGAGGAATGGAGCCGGTCTGTGGAGAAGTCCGACGGCCGCGTATGGGAGGATTCGTGCGTGGAAATGTTTCTGAGCCCGAATCCGGAAGACGGCATCTATTACAATCTCGAGTGTTCTTGCACAGGCGCGTTCATCCTGCGGGCGGGCAGCGGCAGGGAAGGGAGGAAGACGCCGCCAGCCGATGTCTTCTCCCTTGTCCGGGTGTTCTCCACGGTGGCTCCGGAACGGTTCGAGAAGAAGCATATTCCATATTGGAAAGTGTCGCTGATCATTCCGAAAGAGGCATTTGCCCTTCACGACATCAAGACCCTCGACGGAGCACATTTCAAAGGCAATTTCTACAAGTGCGGAGATGCCCTTCCCGTGGCGCATTTCCTCTCGTATGCGCCGATCACGACGCCCAAGCCGGATTTCCACAGACCCGATTTCTTCATTGACCTGGATTTCGAAGCCTCGGAGGGCTGATCCGCCGGGCGCGGGTGCGCAATCGGAAAAACTTTGTATATTTGCCGGACGACACGTCAGGCGGTTCCGTCCAGGGAGGACGGGGCCCGTCTGATCCAAAAACAGAACGACATGTCAGACAAATATATCCTTCCCAAGTATTTCCGACAGAAATACCAGCTGATAGCGACCGTTACATTCACGGCATTTTTCGCCCTGCTGTTCCTTCTCGTGAGCATCCCGTTCTCGCACAATGCGTGGTTCGAGATCAGCGCGACAAAGGCGTTCGCGTTCACCGCGGCGTTTTTCATCATAGGACTGTTCGTCATCATCTTCAGCAAGAGGATAATGTATTCCACGAGGATGCACGACATGACATATCTCCAGTATGTGATGTGGAATGTCGGTGAAGTCGTGGTCATCTGCCTGCTTTACACGTTGTTCTCGATAAAGGGCAACGAACTTGGCATAATCTCGCTTCAGAACGGCAATGCCGTGGAGATCTTCCTGAGCGCCTTCCTCTATTGCTTCATATCCCTGATAGTCCCGTATATCATCGCGGGAATGTATTTCGCCATCATCGACAAAAACAACACCATCCGTCTGATGAACTACGCCAACGTGATCTCCGACGAGCAGATAGAGCCCAAGTTCGAGAAGAAGATCACCCTGTTCGACAACAGCGGCGTGCTCAAGCTGTCGCTGAACCTGTCAAGCCTGTACTACATAGAGTCGGACGACAACTATATAATGGTCTGGTACACGGACAGCAGGGGAGAGCTGAAGCGTTATATGCTGCGCTGCCGGCTCAAGACGGTGGAGGAGACGTTCAAGGGAAGTTCCCTGGTCCGCTGCCACCGCAAGTACATCATCAATATGGACAAGGTGAAAGTGCTGCGCAAGGAGAAAGACGGCTATGAGCTGGACCTTGACAACGACGGCATCCCGCCGATTTCCATAACGAAGACTTATGCCGACAACGTGCTCAATCTTCTGAAGCCGGGCGGTCGGGAACAGTGAGAGCGCCGCTTG
>CAVECU010000098.1:0-2378 GCA_963614015.1 uncultured Eubacteriales bacterium | reverse complement strand
GGATTATCTCCTCTTCCTGTTTTTCTTGTCAGTCCTCAGGCGATATACGCTTTCCACCAAAAGCTGATCCGCAAGAATTCCTCTTGCGGCGAGGACATCCAGAATGACTGACACGACAGGGAACACCACATTGATCTTGTAGACCATCTGCTGCACTCCGTCACCGGCCCTCATGTTTGCGATGAACTCCGCTCCCAGCCAGATCTGCAGCCCCAGCGTGACGAGCGCCGTGAGTATGGCCGTCCGGTACTGGAACACTCTGAAATTCCAGGTCGTCAGCGCCAGAATATTAAGCAGCAGGATGACAATCAGCAGAATGGCGTAAGGCGCATATCCGATGTAGCGGAACGTCTCCACCACCTGGCCGTCCGCTCCGATGACCGTAGCCTTGACGCTGAAAATCATTATCGCGACGAGTATCGTCGAAATAGCCATATACAATGTCTGTACTCTCTGCCACATATCTTGATTTGTTTTGAAGTGATCTGCCCGACGCCCTTTCATGCCGTCCGAGTCTCTGTCTCTGTCTCTGTCTCTGTCATCTGTCCCAGTAGCTGGTGGTCTTCTTGAATTTGAGAAGGTCGGACAACGCCGCCGCATTTGCGGCTATCCTGAAGCTCCACGACTGCCATGTGCCTGTAGGGACCCAGGACACGGAGATATTGAAGCAGTGCAGGTCATATTGCGCGCTGAACTGCGTCGTCGTCATCTTCATTGCCATCAGGTCGAAGCCCGTGGTCATGTTGAGAGACATTTTCGGGGTGAGCTTGACATTTCCCGACAATCCGAGCGTCTGGGTGTAATTCTCCCTTGTGACCAGCTGGCTGTTGGTGTATTGATAGGAACGGCTGTATGCGAACGAATAGTTGAAATTGACTGACCACGGCACATTCGGATTGGTGTAGTACAGCCACCCTCCCGGGATATATTCTCCGGTCAGCGGATGATAATATATCCTGCGGTAATATTGCGCGGCGTTTTCTCCGCCACCCCCTTCAGACTTGGAGCCGTCGTTGCCCTTGATCGCACCCTTGCCCGACAGGGAGTAGGAAAGCGATGCGCTTGCGGACGTCAGCCGGAGAGGCTTGCTCCACCCTTTGGTCTGTACATTGAATTTGGCGATTCTCTGTCCCCGCTCATTGATTGCATAGGGGTCGAAGTTGGCATTGGCGCTGATACTCACTTTCTCGAATACAGAAGTGGACATCGTGACCCCGACGTTGCTCATCCTCATCGAGTCCGCGAGGAAATTGTACCCGGTGCTCAGATTCAGCTGGTCGATGAGTTTGATTTTCTTGACGCCGTTGCCGGTGGTGTCCCTCAGATCCCGCACCTTGGCCTCGACATTGTTGCCGATGGAGAGACTCATCGTGGCGGACCTGCCTTTCCCAGGAGGAGAATACATCTGCCCGCTGTAGATGTTGTACTGGTAGGCTTTTTCCACATTCAGGGTATCAGTGTAGTTCAGCGTTCTCCATCCGTTTGCGTAAGTCCCTTTCTCCGGACTGACGGACACGGACACGGAAGGGGACACCACGTGCCTGATGGCCTGGACTCTGTGGTTTGTGCCGAACATGAACATACCGTACAGACGGGTGCTCATCGAAAGGTTTCCGGAATATGTCTGGCTGATTCCGAAGGCGCCGAACTGACCGCTTTCCACGGCTACCGGAGCATTCTTCTCCGGGCTGAACTCATATTCCGTCTTCCTGAAATACCAGTTCTGCCCGTAGCTCACGCCCGGGGTGAAGTTGAGATATTTGGCGAGCGTGAAATTCGGCAGTCCGATCTGGAAACTGTGCGTCATTCCGTTCTGGAACTTGTCCATGAAGCCTTCTTTCATGAACTCCGACGCCTTGAAATTGATCTTGTTCTGCAACGTGGTGCTGTATCCGAACGAGAATTTCTCATAAGCCCTCTCCTTTCCGACGCGGTTCTTGCGCTTGAAAGGATAGAATCTCGATACGGAGAATGTGACGTTAGGCAGCGTGAACGCATAGGAGCTGTCCCTGGAGTTCTGGCTGTGCAATGCGTTGATGGAAAGGTTGAACTTTCCGTTCCAGTTCTTTGAATAGGAAATGGACGAAGATGCCTGGTTCTGAAGCGCTTCCGTCACCGAGCCCGAATTGTATTTGCTGTTGGACGGGCTGGAGAAATTCACCGACGCGCTGAACGTTGTCCCGGGATGCGCCTTGGAATCCTGGGTGTGCGACCATTTCAGGCCGAAGTTCCTGGTCTGGAAGAAATCCGTGCTTCCTTTTTCTCCGGTCTGGTCGTTGGAGATGTTCATCGTCAGCGTACCGTTGCACTTGTAGTTGATCTTGTATCTGGAATTCACGTCCAGGGCCCAGGACCCGAGAGTGTATATGTCACCGGTG
>CAVECU010000097.1:0-5727 GCA_963614015.1 uncultured Eubacteriales bacterium | reverse complement strand
GTGCGGATGAATCTCGGGGAGATCCGCCATCGACGGTATCTTCCACGGCTCGGAGCCGTTTCCGAGGAAGCCCTCGGACAGGAGCATCACCGGCACCATATGCTCCAGCGCCACTTTCGCCGCCATATATGCCATTTGGAAGCAATTCGCAGGCGAGTGCGCCGCCATCACCACGAGAGGGCTCTCTCCGTTCCTGCCGTAGAGCGCCTGGGCGAGGTCAGCCTGCTCCGTCTTCGTAGGCATGCCGGTGCAAGGCCCCGCACGCTGTACGTCAATGACCACAAGCGGCAGTTCCGTCATCACGGCAAGTCCGAGAGCCTCGGACTTCAGAGACAGGCCCGGGCCGGAGGTGGTGGTGACAGCAAGATTGCCGGCGAATGCGGCCCCTATGGCGGAGCAGATCCCGGCGATCTCGTCCTCAGTCTGCATTGTCTTCACATTCAGATTCTTGTGAATAGCAAGCTCTTCAAGGATTGCCGTCGCGGGGGTGATGGGATATGATCCGCAGAACAGCGGAAGACCGGCTTTCTCCGCAGCCGCCATCAAGCCCCAGGCAGCCGCCTGATTCCCCGTGATATTTCTGTACATGCCCTTGTCCAGCTTCGCCGGAGCGACTTGATAAGTGTCCGCCACCGCCTGGATATTCGAGGCGTAGTTGTATCCGTCGAAGACGACTTTCTTGTTCGGAGCTATCATCTCCGGATGTTTCTTCCGGAACTTGGTCTCTATGTACTGATAGATATACTCGACCGGCCTGTTGTAGATGAAGCAAGCCATGCCGAGAGTGAACATATTCTTGCATTTGTTCACCGCGACGGCATCCAGGCCGCTGTCCTTGAGGCTCTCCGCCGTGAGCGACGTTATCGGGGAGCAGATGATCGTGCGGTCTTCTATGTGCAGGTCCTCGAAAGGATTCTCTCCCAGGCCGGCTTTCTGCAGCCCCTGGGCATCGAACGAATCCTCATTGACAAGCACCGTGGCGTTTCTCTTGAGCCACTTGGCATTGGCCTTGAGCGCCGCCGGATTCATGGCCACAAGCATATCGCAGAGGTCTCCCGGTGTGAGCACCTTGGAATCGCCTATATGGACCTGGAAACCGGACACTCCGGCGACAGTCCCTTTCGGTGCCCGGATCTCCGCCGGATAATCGGGGAAAGTGGCAAGCCCGTTGCCATATATCGCAGACATGTTGGCGAATAAAGTACCCGTAAGCTGCATCCCGTCACCGGAGTCTCCGGCAAATCTTATCACAACGTCTTTGACGTCTATGACCTTATGTCGCATCTTCTTTAAAAGTTAAAGAAATACCGTAATCTTTCCACAAATCTAACAACAAAAACGTTAAATGCATAATAATTCATTATAAATTTTAGGCCCATTACACCGGGCCGGAACGCACGCGGAAAGCCCGGACGAAGGCGTGATTTCCGCACCCCCGTCCGGGCTTTATTTGATACCGAGGGTGACTAAAAAGCCCATCGGAGCGACTAATCAGTCCCGCAGGGACCGCACCGGATAGGTGCGAAACACCCCTAATAGGGGTCGCAGCATCAGCTGCGGGGGTTAATAGGCCCTTTAAGGGGGTGACTAAAAAGCCCATCGGACTTTTTAGTCACCCCCTTAAAATCTATCCATATATCCTACTGGGCGGACTGTGACGCCTGAGCCTGCAATTCCTGCTGCAGCGTCTCCAGAGTCCTGCCTTCCGGAATGCCGAGCTTCTTCCTTGCGTCAGGAGTGAGATCCTTGCTCTGGGCCGCGTCTATGTACAACATCGAGCCCTGCTCGAAGACATAGATATATCCGCCTGCCTTCGCAAGCTCGTTCACCACTTCCATGGCTTTCTGCTGGATAGGAGTCATCAGCTGAGACTGCATCTGCTGGAGATCCTGACTTGCTGACTGCTCGAACTCCTGAAGACGGTTCTGGATGTCGGAGAGTTCTTTCTCCTTGTTGGCCAGAATGGTAGGAGTCCAAGTGCTCTTTTTCTGCTCATACTGCTGATACTTGGTCTGGAACTCCTGATACATGCTGTTGAACGTCTCCTGGTTCTCCTTCTGTATAAGGGCGAGCTTGGCTCTTGCCGAATCCGCAGCCGGAGTAAGCATAATCAGCTCATTGAAATTGACATGCGCAAATTTCGGTGTCTGCGCTGACGCTGACAGCGCGGCGATTGCGGCAGCGGCGAACAAAATGATCTTTTTCATACGTATGAATTCTTTTATGTTTTCTGGTGACAAAATGGCGGAAGGCTAGAACTGCTGTCCGATAAGGAAGTGGAACTGGCTCTTCCCGTAGGAACTGTCGTCGAATCCGTATCCCCAGTCTATGCCGAGAAGACCTATGACAGGAAGATATACGCGCACGCCCACACCGGCCGACCTCTTGATCTGGAACGGATTGAAGTCCTTGATGTCAGACCAGCAGTTACCTCCTTCGAGGAACGCCAGCGCAAATATAGTGGACTGCGGCTGCATTACAATCGGATAGCGCAGCTCGACAGTGAATTTGTCATAGACATTTCCCGCATAGGCTCCTCCGCTGGAGTTGTAAGCCGACGCCAGATACGGTGTGAGAGAATAGTTCTCATATCCCCTGAGCGCGATGACTTCCGACCCGTAGTTGCTGTAACCCGACATGCCGTCGCCTCCGACGAGGAAGCCCTCGAACGGAGAATATCCCCACTTCCTGTTGTAATATCCGAGATATCCGAACTGGGCGCGCGTCATCAGCACGAGATCGCCGACAAGCTTGGTGTAGAGGGAGCCTTTGAACGACCACTTGTGATACTCTATCCACTTGTACCTGTCGCTTGCGGACCAGTTGTCGTAGTTGATGTCCTTGTAGCTGTCCACTCTCACCGGATTGCCGTCCGCGTCTGTGACGCCCTTGTCCTTGTGTCTGAACAGGGAGAACGGCGGAGTGAGCTGCATCGACAGGGAGATCTCCGAGCCCTGGCGCGGATAGATCTGCTGGTCGGTGGAAGTCCTCGAAAGCCCGAGAGTGTAGCTTATGTTGTGGGATACGCCGTCGTTGAAGATGAAATATCCTGAAATCCAGTCAGTAAGCCTGTAGGTCTGCCAGCTGAGCTGATTGTACAGCACGAAATAGTTGTCCGGCCACTTGAGGCGGTTTCCGATGCCGGCCGAGAATCCGTACACCTCGAACTGCTTGTCATTGTTAAGGATATTGAACGCCAGATACGAGTTCGTCTGACGGCTGTAGTATGCCGACAAACTGAGCGACGTAGGCTTCTTGCCGAACAGCCAAGGCTCCACGAAGCTGGCGGACAGCGCAGTATAGTATGTACCGCTGGTCTGGAACCTGAATGCGAGATTCTGGGCGTCTCCGAGAGGGACCGGTCTCCACGCGGACTTGTCGAAGAACCTCTTCGTGGAGAAATTGTTGAAGCTGACGCCCACGGTAGCCACGAATGTCTTTCCGCCCCATCCGCCGGAAAGCTCCAGCTGGCTGGACGGCTTCTCCGTGACATTATAGACGATGTCCACGGTATTGTTGATCTGATCCGGGATGATCGAATATCCGCCCTCTCCGGAAATGGCCTCCGGATCGAACTGCCCCAATGAAGCGATCTCCCTTATGGAGCGCTCGAAATCGGTCTGGCTGAACAGATATCCGGGCCTTGTGAACACCTGCCGGCGGACAACCCGCTCATTGGTGAGGTCATTGCCGTTTATGACTATGTTGTTCAGAGTGGCCTGCTTGCCCTCGACTATCCTCATCTCCACATCCACGGAATCCCCGGACACATTGAGCTCCACAGGCTGCACGGAAAAGAACAGATAGCCGTTGTCCCTGTACAGCTTCGAAACATCCAGATCATTTGCTTTTCCGCCGCCGTGGAGACGCTTCTCCATGGTCACGACGTCATAGATATCCCCTTTGCCTATCTGGAGAATGGAGTTCAGAGCATCCGTGGCATATACCGAGTTGCCGGTCCACGTGATGTCTCTGAAATAATATTTCTTCCCCTCGTCGATCTTGAAATCGATGCCCAGACGTCCCGGAGCGACATAATATATGGAATCGCTCACGAGATGCGCATCCCTGTAGCCTGCCTCGTTGAAGGCGCTTATGAGGGTTTTCTTGTCATTCTGGTATTCCTTTTCGTTGAATTTCTTGCTGCTGAAGAAGTTGTACAGCTTGGCCGACTTGGTCTTCTTCATCGACTTGGCCAGCTTGAAGTCGCTCACATCAGTATTGCCGTAGAAGTTGATCGTCTTGATCTTGACCTTTTTCCCCTTGTCCACGGCATAATTCACGCGGATGGCGTTCTTGACGATGGTGTCTTTCCTGACCTGGGGCTCCACTTTCACATTGAGAAAGCCCTTGCCCTGGTAATATCTCTTTATGATGTCAACGGAAGTCTTGGATATGTAGTCGGAGAAAGCGCCGCCCCTCCTGTTGTTGAGACGCTCTTCAAGCTCCTTCCTCTCGCCGCTCTTCACTCCCGTGAATGACCAGCGGGACACCCTCGGCCTCTCCTGTATCGCTATCTTGAAGAATGCCGTATCGCCTGCGGCGGAAAGGGAATCGACATACACGGCCACATCCTGGAAATAACTCTGGAGCCACAGCCTGTTGACTACGGCCGAGATGTCATCTCCCGGCACGCGCACGGACATTCCCTCCCGCAATCCCGACTGCTGGATGATCTGCCTGTCGGCAAAAGCCCTGTTACCCTCTACCCGTATGCCGCCCACAATATACTCGCGGGGAGCGTTATAATCAATGTCCGGCGCATCCGTCCTCTGCTGACCGAAAGCCACAATCTGCACCGGAAGCAGCGCCGCCAGACAACATATTCGACTAATCTTCATCCCAAATCGGTATAATATCCCACAAATATACTGCAATTAGTTTAATTTTCCATACCGGCGGTCCCTGGACGCATACTCGGCCAATGCCGCCTTGAAGTCATCCTCGCGGAACTCCGGCCACATCTTGTCCACGAAGACCAGCTCCGAATATGCACCCTGCCACAACAGATAGTTGCTTATCCTCATCTCCCCTGAAGTGCGGATGATGAGATCCGGATCGGGGATTCCGTCAGTGACGAGAAATCTGGCGAACGCCCTCTCATCTTCCAGAGAAGCAAGCCGTTCGGCTCCGTCCGGCTCCGTCATATATTCGCCGGCGAACTTCTTTGCGGCCTGAAATATGTCCCACTTGCCGCTGTAGCTCAGGAACACTATGAGATCCAGCTTGGAATTGTGCGACGTCTTGTCCTCCAGAGCCTCTATGGCATCGGAGAGCGAAGGGTTGAGCCTTGAGAGATTGCCGAGGACACGGAACCGGACCCCGTTCTTCATAAGCGACTCCACTTCACCGTTTATCGACTCCAGCATCAGCCCCATCAGGAACTCCACTTCCTCCTTGGGGCGGCCCCAGTTTTCCTGCGAAAACGCATATAGCGAGAGGTACCTGACCCCTGTCTCTATCGATGCGGCTATCGCGGCGCGGACACTCTCCACCCCGTTCTGATGCCCATAAATCCGTTCCCGTCCCTGTTCACGGGCCCATCTGCCATTTCCATCCATTATAATGGAAACGTGCTCAGGAATTCTGCTGTCTTTTTCCATCGAAGATTTTTTCCGGCCGCCCGGTAGAAAATGTTTTGAAAAAGCGGGGATGCTCCCGCCTGCAAACAATTATCAATCAATCACCATTGTTCCTGATATCCTCACCCCAGAACAGCTTGTCCAC
>CAVECU010000096.1:0-5814 GCA_963614015.1 uncultured Eubacteriales bacterium | reverse complement strand
GGAGGGGGCTCTTGCGAACGCGACCTATGGACTCGAACATTTCATCCCCAAAGAAGATGTCATCCGTATCCGTCACGGCAGGAAGACCGTATGCCGGGAGCCTGTCGTCAGGAGTCTTGTATTCGTGAGGGCGACCCACGGGGAGATCGTCCGTTTCAAGCAGAACTACTGCAATGACATACAGTTCGTCATCTGGGACCGTGAGGACGGCAGCCGCTATCTCACTGTCCGTGATGAGGATATGCGCAACTTTATGCTCCTGTACGAGCGGAAGAAAGTGACATTTTTCACGCCGGATGACATCAACGTGTCCAAGGGCGTGAGAGTCAGGATTCACGGCGGCGCTCTGGACACGCTTGAAGGAGTGTTCGTGAGGGTTGCGCACAAGCGACGCAAGCAGATAGTCGTCATCATCCCCGACGCGCTCGCCATCTCGGCCGAAGTGGATGACGGCATCATAGAAGTCATCGGATAAGCTAAAAGATTTTCTGTCAGATATGAGTGAGATCCGGATCGTCAACATCGCAGCGGCCTTCGTGATATGCTGGCTGATTGCAAATGCCATCATAGCCAAAGTCCTGCTGATATCCATCCGCAGGGGGTTGTATGATGAGCCGAACGGACGCAAGGTGCACTCCGTTGAAGTGCCGCGTCTGGGCGGCGTGACATTCTATCCGGTCGTGCTGTTCGCCGCGATCCTGCTGCTTGCCGTGAACACGGCGGCGGGGCAGTATGACGTGTACAGGGCGATATGCTCGGAAATCCGGCCTCTCGCGTGGGCTTCCTGCGCCGTCTTTGTGCTCTACCTCGTGGGCATCAAGGATGACCTTGTCGGGGTCAGATATCGTACCAAGATTGCGGCACAGGCTCTGGCCGGTGTCATGATGGTGGCCGGAGGCGTGACCATCTGCGACTTGGACGGTATGTTCTTCCTCCACGGCATTCCTCTCTGGCTCGGTGCGGCTCTCACCGTATTCGCGGTGCTGCTTGTCACCAATGCCTGGAACCTTATCGACGGCATAGACGGTCTTGCCGCAGCCCTCGGATGTGTGGCTCTCGTCATCTACGGCGTGGTGTTCTTCATCGCAGGAGAGTGGATCTACTCGATGGTGGCGTTCGCAGTCACGGGAGTGCTGGCCGCATTCTTCCGGTACAACGTGTTCGGGATCAGCAAGCACAAGCGCAAGATCTTCATGGGTGATACGGGCAGTCTCACGCTCGGTTTCATCCTCTGTTTCCTGTCCGTCAGGCTCTCCCGCATCGGGTCGGGGTCCATTCCTTGCGGAGCCAGTCCTTTCGCCGTGGCGTTCGCACCTCTTCTGGTGCCTTGTCTTGACATGTGCCGGGTCTATCTGTACCGGGTGCTCAGACACGGAAGTCCGTTCCACGCAGACAAGAACCACATCCACCACAAGCTCATGGCGATCGGCCTGAGCCAGCGGCAGGTGAGGCTGGCGCTTGTCGGTATCTCGGTTTTGATTATCTTTATGAATGTTTTGCTGTCCTACCATATCGGCCTGACACTCCTGTTCGTGGCCGATATCCTGGTGTGGATGGCTTTGAATATGTATATCAATCACAAAACGAAATGAATCTTTGCAGAAGCACTGTCATTCTCGCAGCGGTCACCTTGCTGCTCGGCTCTTGCGGCGCGCCCAAGCAGATCTCGTATTTCCAGGATCAGCATCCGGGCGACGCCCCGATGACCGTTCCCGAGCCGAATGATATAAAAATCCGGCCCAAGGACAAATTGTCCATTGTGGTGAACAGTCAGGACTGGAGGCTCACCAATCTGTTCAACCTGCCTGTGGTCTCGCAGCAGATCGGCCAGGAAAGCTCGGGCAGCGGCAGCGGCCGCGGCGTCTCGGGCTACACTGTGGACAGCGACGGCAATATCGACTTCCCCGTGCTCGGCTATCTCTGTGTGGAGGGGATGACGAGGGAGCAGATAGCGTCGTTCATCAAGCGGGAGCTTGTCCTGCATGACCTCATAAAGGATCCTGTGGTGACTGTGGAGTTCCTGAACCTCAGCATCAACGTGATAGGCGAGGTGAACAATCCCGGGCGCTACAACATAGACAAGGACCGCTACACGCTGCTCGATGCGTTGAGCCAGGCCGGCGATCTCACCATCTACGGCAAGAGGGGCAATATCATGGTTCTGCGTACCGAGGGCGGCAAGCGCCGCTCCTACAGCATCAATCTGTGCTCCGCCGCCAATCTGTACTCCTCACCCGCATATTATCTGCAGCAGAATGATGTGGTGTATGTCGAGCCGAACAAGACCAAGGCGCGCCAGTCCACCATCAACGAGAACAATGTCCGAAGCGTGTCATTCTGGGTGTCTCTGGCATCGATGATGTCGACCATCGCTTCGTGGATAACCAGATAGAAAAATATGACTTCAATACAGAAAAGCGCATCAGCGCAGAGCCAGCAGGATTTCATGCGCATTCAGGACATCCTGTATCTCTGTCTCAGCAAGTGGTACTGGTTTGTGCTGTCGGTTGCGATATGCCTCGGAGTGGCCGTGTGGTATCTCCTCATCACCCCGCCGGTATATACCCGTTCCGCATCTGTCCTCATCAAGGATGATTCCAAGGGGAAGTCCTCGTCTTCCGGGATGGAGCAGTTCGGCGACTTCGGGATGTTCACCTCCAGCACCAATATCAACAACGAGATGGTCACGCTGCGGTCGCCTGACCTTATGCGCGAGGTGGTGGCCCGGCTGCATCTGGATATGGATTACAAGGTGCCGGGCAAGTTCCACAATCAGACGGTATATGGCCGGCAGCTTCCTGTCAGCGTGCTTATAGACGGGATAGCGGAGAACAGGTCGGCCTCATTCACTCTCAGTCTGGCCGGGGACGGCTCCGTCACGGTGTCCGGCATCGCCGTCGGCGGCGAAATCCTCGACGATACCGTGCTGAAAGGCCATCTTGGCGACACCCTCGGGAGTGTCATCGGAGACATCATCGTCACGCCGACTGCATACTACGAAAAGGGGGCTGACGCCCTGCTGTATGTGTCGAAGCTGTCTTTCAGCGGCACCGCCCTTGCCTATAGCGGAGCGCTGACAGTGGACAGGACGGACGAGCGGGCTGACATCATCACGCTCTCGCTCAAGGATGTCTCTCCGCAGCGTGCCGAAGATGTGCTCAATACATTGATATCCATCTACAACGAGAATTGGGTCAACGACAAGAACCGCCTTGCAGTCAGCACTTCCAAGTTCATCAACAGCCGTCTCGGCGTGATCGAAGGGGAGCTTGGCAGCGTGGATGATGACATATCTTCCTACAAGAGCGAGCATCTGCTTCCGGATGTCCAGGCGGCGGCCAGCATCTATCTGGCGCAGGCCAATGAAGCCAAGGCGACGATCCGGGAGATTGACGACCAACTCTATATGGTCCGCCATATACGCAACTATCTGACAGATGCGGGCAACAATTTCCGTCTGCTCCCGACCAACTCCGGCATCAGCGACGGAAGCCTTTCTTCCCAGATAGTCCAGTACAACGGCAAGATGCTGGACCGCAACAGCCTTGTGGCCCACAGCAGCGAGAAGAACCCTCTCGTCGTGGAGCTTGACGCCACGCTTGCCGAGCTCAGAAGCGCGCTGCTGACATCCATCGACAATCAGATAGTGGCGCTGAACGCGCAGAAGAAGAGTCAGCAGGGAGTCGGCGGCCAGGCCACTTCGCAGATTGCATCCAATCCTCAGCAGGCCAAGTACTTGCTCTCTGTGGAGAGGCAGCAGAAAGTGAAAGAGTCTCTCTACTTGTTTCTTCTCCAGAAGCGTGAGGAGAATGAGCTTTCGCAGGCGTTCACGGCCTACAACACCCGCATTATCACGATGCCTGGCGGCAGTATGGTGCCGACCGCGCCGGTGGGCCGCAAGATACTCCTCGTGGCATTCGCCATAGGCTTGATGCTCCCGGTGGGCGTGATATTCCTGATGGAAAATATGAACACGCGTGTGCGCGGGCGCAAGGATCTGGAGGGTCTCAGTGTGCCGTTCATCGGCGAGATTCCTCTGTATGAGAAGAAAGGGCTGTCTTCCAAGAAGATGAAAGGGGCCGGCGCCCTCGTTGTCAGAGAGGGCAGCAGGGATGTCATCAACGAGGCGTTCCGTGTCCTGCGCACCAATCTTGAGTTCATGACCGGACGGGATTCCAATGTCATCGCCGTGACATCGTTCAACCCGGGCAGCGGAAAGTCTTTCCTCACGATGAACACGGCTATGAGCCTTGCCGTCAAGAGCAAGAATGTGCTGGTCATCGACGGAGACCTGCGCCACGGCTCGGCATCCCGGTATGTCGGCACGCCTGCGCTCGGATTGAGCGACTATCTCAGAGACAAGGTTTCCTCTCTGGAAGAGATCATCGTCGCCAGCCCTGAGCAGGAGCACCTGCATGTGCTTCCTGTCGGTACCATCCCGCCGAACCCTACGGAGCTTCTTTTCGATGAGAAATTCGGCCGCGTGATAGACTTTGCTCGCGGGAGGTACGACTATGTGCTTGTGGACTGTCCTCCTATAGAGGTGGTCGCCGATGCACAGATCATTGACAAACTTGTGGACCGCACCGTATTCGTGGTCAGGGCCGGTCTTCTGGAGCGCAGCATGCTCTCCGAGCTGGAGAAGCTCTATCAGGAGAAGAAGTACCGGAATATGGCTGTGATTCTCAACGGAACCGAAGGCGGCGGCAGCCGTTATCACTACAAATACGGCTACCGCTATGGCTACAACTATGGTTACGGCTATGGCTACAGCTACGGCTCCGACACCAAGAAGAAAGGCAAATAGCTGACAAACCGATGTGGCCGTTCGGCAGACATATTGACCTCGGGAGCAGCGGCTTGATGAGGGGCTTCACCGACTGGCACTCGCATATTCTGCCCGGCGTGGACGATGGCGTGCAGACGGTGGAGGAGTCTCTGGCCTTGCTGCGTCTGTATGAAGACCTGGGCGTGGCGGATGTGTGGCTCACGCCGCATATCATGGAGGATATCCCCAATACCGTGACGCATCTGCGGAAGCGCTTTGCCGAGCTGCGGACTGCGTATTCCGGCAGCGTGAGGCTGCATCTCGCCGCGGAGAACATGCTTGACGCCCTTTTCGAGGAGCGCCTGTCCTCCGGAGATCTGCTGCCTCTGGGTGACGGGGGAGACCATCTGCTGGTGGAGACTTCCTATTTCAGCCCTCCTGTGGGGTTTGACGGCATATTGAAGCGGATAGGATCCAAGGGATATTATCCTGTCCTCGCCCATCCGGAGCGCTATGTCTATATGGGTGAAGCTGACTATGATAGGCTGCGGAGAATGGGCGTGCGCTTTCAGCTCAATCTTCCGTCTCTTTCCGGGCTCTATGGTCCGGAGGTGAAGGACAAGGCGGAATGGCTGCTGGAGAGCGGATATTATCAGTTCATCGGCACGGACACTCATCGCCTGCATGTGCTGGAGGAGATGCTGACGCGTAAATTGCCGAAATCCATGATTCGGAGAGTTGCAGACCTTGTCTGACCGGGCATTCCGTCCGCCGGAGGAGCACTGCGGAAAATCAATTCAAACAGATTCCAACATAGAATCGTCCCATGGAGATTATAAAGACAGACCTCGACGGAGTTCTCATCATTGAGCCGAAAGTGTTCAGAGATGCGAGAGGCTATTTTTTCGAATCATTCTCACAGAGGGAATTCGACGGGAAAGTGACCCCGATACTCGGTCACGGCCTGCACTTCGTCCAGGACAACGAGTCGATGTCCTCCTACGGGGTCGTGCGCGGACTTCACTATCAGCGGATGCCATATACGC
>CAVECU010000095.1:0-5821 GCA_963614015.1 uncultured Eubacteriales bacterium | reverse complement strand
ATTTAATTCATTTTAATTAATCAAAACTTGCATCAAATAAAGTGAGTTCATATCTTTGTCGCAGATAGATAGTAGTCGCACACGAGAATCATTTCAAAAACAGACTTCTACAAAACGACAATGACTGATTTCAAAAAATTAGCGTCCATATATAGAACGGAGCTTATGGACTCCGTCCTTCCTTTCTGGCTGGAAAAGTCCCAGGACAAAGAGTTCGGAGGCTATTTCACCTGCCTGGACAGGAAAGGAGACGTGTTCGACACGGACAAGTTCATCTGGCTTCAGGGGCGCGAGGTATGGCTTTTCTCCATGCTCTGCAACAAAGTGGAGAAGCGTCGGGAATGGCTCGACTGCGCCATCCGCGGAGCCGAATTCCTGAAGAAATACGGACACGACGGCGACCTCAACTGGTACTTCTCCCTCACGAGAGAGGGCAGGCCGATCGTCGAGCCGTACAACATCTTCTCCTATACTTTCGCGACAATGGCTTTCGGCCAGCTGGCGCTTGCTTCCGGCAATGAAGAATATGCGGACATCGCCATGAAGACCTTCAAGAAGGTCCTGGACAAGCAGTCAAATCCGAAAGGCCGGTGGAACAAGCTGCACCCGGGCACGCGCGACATGAAAAATTTCGCCCTTCCGATGATCCTGTGCAACCTCGCATTGGAAATAGAACATCTTCTGCCGGAGGGATTTCTCGAGGAGAAGATGGAGAGCTGCATTCACGAGGTGATGGAAGTATTCCTGAGGCCGGAGCTTGACGGCATCATAGTCGAGAACGTCGGGACGGACGGTCAGCTCGTGGACTGCTTCGAAGGCCGTCAGGTGACACCCGGACACGACATCGAAGCGATGTGGTTCATAATGGACCTCGGCAGGAGACTCGGACGCCGGGACCTCATCGAGAAGGCCAAGGACACTACGCTCAAGATGATAGACTACGGCTGGGACAAGGAATACGGCGGCATCTACTATTTTCTTGACCGCAAGGGATTCCCTCCTCAGCAGCTCGAATGGGACCAGAAACTGTGGTGGGTCCACATCGAGACGCTCATCTCCCTGCTCAAGGGCTATCAGCTGACAGGCGACGGGAAATGCCTGGAATGGTTCGAGAAAGTCCACGACTACACCTGGTCCAAGTTCAAGGATCCGGAATATCCGGAGTGGTTCGGATATCTCAACCGCCGCGGAGAAGTTCTGCTCCCGCTGAAGGGCGGCAAATGGAAGGGCTGCTTCCACATCCCGAGAGGACTGTACCAGTGCTGGATGACACTTGAAGATCTGGCAGAGGGGAACAATCGCTGATCGCCATGAACAGATTACTACTCCGCATAATACCATTACTCATCCTGTCCGCCATCTGCTTCTGCGGATGCGGGTGCAGTTCCGACTCTTGCCGCAAAGACCTCGGAGGGGGGGGCGGTCATCCCGCCGGACAGAATGACCGCAAGGCCGCAGCCCGCATAGACGGGACGTTTTTCCAGCCATACGGCACCGCAGACTGGGATGATGCCAGATGGGACAGGGAGATGCAAGTCGTTGTGGACGCGGGAATGCACTACTTCATATTCGTCCCGTCTGCGGAGGAAGACTCCGAAGGGGTGCTGCACTGCCACTACGACATCCTCGAAAAGTGTCTCCGCAGCGCCCAGAAGCTCGGAATCCGAGTTTTTGCGGGGCTGAACTACAGCGGCGGATGGTGGAGACCGGACAATACCGGCGAATGGTTCCGCACCCAGATGGAAACGGGGAACCGCATTGCGGATGAGATACTTGCCCGCTATAAGAAGAAATATCCCGATGCTCTGTACGGATGGTATTGGGTATGGGAGGTCAGCAATCTCCTCCCGGGCACTCCGGAGCAGGAGAAGATGCTGGTGGATGCAATGAACATCAACCTCGACCATCTTCACGGCATCTCGCCTTCGATGCCGTTTCTCTTCTCGCCGTTCGTGAATTACAAGGTCGGCAAGAACAAGGAGGAGACCGCAGCGATGTGGAAGAGTCCATTTCCGGAAAGGAGACGTTTTCTGCCCGCAAGACTGCGTGGGGGCCGGAGGTCTTGAGATAGGCATGCAGGAGGAATGGATGCGGGCGCTCTCCGAGGCGGCGAAGACGGTGGACGGGCTCGAGTTCTGGGTGAATGTCGAGACATTCGACCAGAAGTACTGGTCCAGCGCGCCGCTCCCCAGACTCGTGGAGCAGATCCGCTCGGCCAGCCATGTCGGGAGCAACATCGTATGCTTCTCCTACTGCTCCTACAACAGCCCCACCGCCGTGTCTCCAAGCTACCACAAAGCATACATACACTATCTGAAGACCGGCTCGCTGCCGGAAGTCCCTGTCCCTGCGGCTCCTGCGGAGCTTCACGCCGAAAGTGGCGAAGGCGGGACGAGACTCGTCTGGAAATGCGCCGATGAGGAAAACACGGCAGGATACAATGTCTATCGCGGCGGGAAGCTGCTCCGGAAGATACTCCGGCGCAACGGCCAGGACTGCGAAAGCCTGACACTCGGAGATGCGGACACTCCCTCCGAGTTCAGCATAAGCGCATACAATGTCCTGGACAGGGAGTCCGCACGGCAATCGCTACAGAACAAGAAACTACTATCTGATCAATAACGCTTTTTCTGCCGCCCCCGTCTATGGACTTGCCGGCCATATGCGGCGAATGGGCGGGCGGAATGTTTACAAACCACAAAAAACACAAAGGCTGCAACCAATCACCACACACTGCAAACCCTATATGGGATAACACGTAACTTCCAATTAATCAACTCAAGAATTTATGAAAACTCAACAACATATGTTCGCGCATCTGCTTACGATGTTTCTCGCGCTTTCACTTCTGTGCCTCGGCACGGGAAGGGCATCCGCGCAGGACAGCGGCCAGTATCAGAGCGTGACAGGCCGGGTGACTGACCCGGAAGGCGAACCGGTCATAGGAGCCGGCATATTGGTCCGGGAGAAATCAGGCTCCGGAGCAGTCACCGACTTGGACGGAAAATACACCATCAAGGTCGCAAAAGGTCAGACCCTGGTATTTTCCTGCATCGGATATGTGACTCAGACGGTCACATTCAAAGGCAAAAGCGTCCTCAACATAGTGCTTGCCGAGGATTTCGAGAAGATCTCGGAGACGGTGATCATCGGCTACGGCAGCGTGAAGAAGCGCGACCTCACCGGTTCGGTATCCTCCATCAAGAGTTCGGACCTCCTGAGCACCAACCCGGCCAGCATCAACCAGGGACTTCAGGGCAAGCTTGCCGGTGTCAATGTAGCCCAGGCCGACGGAGCGCCGGGAGCAGGTGTCAGCATCCAGATCCGAGGCGCCAACTCGTTCACCACCTCCACGGAGCCGCTCTACATCGTTGACGGCATCCCGTTCCTTACCGGCGAGGCGCCAAGCACCGACTACAGCACCAAACAGACGAACAACCCTCTCAGCTCGATCGCTCCTCAGGACATAGAAAGCATAGAAGTCCTCAAGGATGCTTCGGCTACCGCCATCTACGGTTCGCGTGCGGCCAACGGCGTCATCCTCATCACCACCAAGAGCGGACGCTCGGGAAGGGCGAAAGTGGATTTCTCGTCCAATTTCAGTCTCTCGAAGCCGGTCAAGACTATCGACGTACTCGATGCCGCGACATACGCCGAGTACCGCAACGAGGTGACCCGCAACGGCTACATCTATGACGGCAAGGACTTTGTCAGCGAGACCAACCTGCCGTTCCCTATCCCGGGAAGATGGTACGAGAACACCGTCAAGAATCCGGAGACAGGCGAGCTCGAGGTCATCAGCCGCTCATACAGTCCGTCACCTGACGACTTCCGGAACGGATATTACCGCAACGAGGGCGACACCGAGAAATTCTACGGAGTGAACTGGCAGGACCAGATATTCCACACCGCCCTCTCGCAGGAATACAACGTCACCGTCTCCGGAGGCAATGACAAGAGCACTTACATGTACTCCGGCGGCATGCTCGATCAGCAGGGCGTCATCCGCAACTCCTACTACAAGCGCTATACTGCGCGTGCCAACAACACCACGAAAGTCAACCGGTTCCTCGATATGGGATCCAACATCTCGTTCACCCGTTCCGAGAACAGGCTTGCGCGCACCAATTCCGAGAACTACGGCATCATCGCATCAGCGATCAGCTTCAACCCTACACGTCCGGTGTTCGACCCGGATGCCGACTCGGGCTACTCCGAGGACTTCTCGTCAGGTCTTGCCAACCCTTATCTCACCGCAAAGACCGAGAAGAACATCCTCACGTCCATGAACCTGTATGCCAACGGTTATGCACAGCTCAACTTCACCGACTGGCTGTTCTTCCGCCAGAACATCGGCTACGGCTACAGCTACAATGAACGCAACCAGTACTACAACAGATACACCGGAGCCGGCCAGTCCCCGACAAACGGCTATGCCGTGAAATCGGACAACAGCTACGAGAGCATCACCGAGGAATCTCTCCTCACATTTGACAAGACGTTCGGCATCCACCACGTCAACGCCGTTGCCGGTATGACTTACGAGAAGTCGATGTGGAGAAGCAAGAGCATGAACGCCAAGAACTTCCCTACCGACGCCACTGAGGACAACGACATCAGCGCCGCCATCGGCGACAAGGAGATCAGCTCGTCCAGAGGCCAGTCGCAGCTCATGTCATACCTATTCAGGGCGAACTACGGACTTCTGGACAAATACCTGTTCACCGTATCCTACCGCCGTGACGGATCCTCACGTCTCGCTCTCAACCGCTGGGGCAACTTCCTGTCAGGCGCGTTCGCATGGCGCATCTCCGATGAGAAATGGGTCAGGAGCCTCAATTTCTTCGATGACCTGAAGCTCAGGATGAGTGCCGGCCAGACAGGCAACCAGGGCGTGAACGCCTATGCAACCCGCTCAAGGTTCGTCGCCACAAACTACGACTACGACGGAAAAGTGTCTTCCGGCATGGCCGAAGACCGCTGGGGAGGTCCGGCGGCCGCAGACCTCAAGTGGGAGACGACGACGCAATATGACCTCGGTCTGGATGTGGCATTCTGTGGCAGCAGAGTAAAATTCACGGTCGACGCCTATTACAAGAACACGAAGGATCTTCTCCAGTACAAGCTCATACCTATGAGCTCCGGATTCTCCCAGATCGCCTGCAACTACGGCAACGTGGAGAACAAGGGTCTCGAGATCTCGGGTTCGTTCATCCCTGTGCACAAGGCCAGATTCTCCTGGAAGATCGATGCGAACATCTACTTCAACAGGAACAATGTCTATGGCCTCAACGCCGACCAGTTCTCCGACGTGGTGTGGGGTATGGAATCGATGTTCCTCAGAAGGAACGGCTATCCTATCGGCACGCTCTACGGATATGTGGAGGACGGATTCTATGACAACGAAGCCGAAGTGAGGGCGGATCCGAACTACACCGATGCAACCGATTCCAAAGTGAAGAGCATGGTGGGACAGATCAAGTACAAGAACCTCGATGACGATCCTGCGATCGACGACCGCGACAAGACCATCATCGGCGACACGAACCCTGACTTCCAGTACGGTATCACGAACACGTTCACTCTGGGCCACTGGAATTTGAGCTTCTTCCTCCAGGGGACTCAAGGCAATGACATCCTCAACGCCAACCTCCGCGCCTTCAAGCTTGTCAGCGGAAACAACATGCCGAGGTTCGTCTATGACAACCGCTGGACGGCGTCCAACAAGGAGGGAGCCAAGTGGCCTCGCCCGGACGGCACGTACACCCGTTCGATGAAAGCGTCAGACCGCTATGTCGAGGACGGCTCGTACCTCCGCTGC
>CAVECU010000094.1:0-5878 GCA_963614015.1 uncultured Eubacteriales bacterium | reverse complement strand
AGTTCAAGCGCTCCTGTCTTCCCGACTGTCCCAAGACAGGCTCCGTCTCGCTGTCTCCGAGAGGCGACTGGCGGATGCCGTCAGATGCGCAGAAAGCGATGTTCCTAAGGGAGCTTGACGACATTAAGAAGCTGTTTTGAAGGCATGAGACCGACACACAGGCCATACGGACATACCGGCGCGGTGCTCGCAGCCGTGCTCGTCTTCTCCGCAGCATCGCTTCTGACAGGATGCAACGAGGATGCGTTCGTGCTCGGGATCCGTCCGGACAGGAACGACATCCCGATAGACGAGACAGGTGACACGCTGACAGTCAATTTCCAGACAGACGACTGGTGGATCGCGAGCATCTGGAACAACGGCCGCGAAATCGCCGATGACAGCTCCCTCAAAGGATTCGGCAGGCTGATATACAGCGCCAGGACACTGAGATTCACGATCACGAGAAACGCGAAATACAGTCTCAAGCTCGCCTTCGCCCCCAACTTCTCGCCGTCGGACAACAATGTGATCATTTATTTCAGCAACTCCGTCGAAACTGATTCGATGACCGTCCGTCAGGCGAAATCCAGCGGATATTCGCTGGACAAAATCGTCTGGGACACTTCGCCGGTCACCGACTCCCAGACCGAATATGTCACCGGCTGGAGTCTCGCCACCGACAACAGCGAAGGTACGGAGCCTGTCATATCCAGAGTTCCCACCTACAAAGGCATAAGGCGCACCGTCAACTTCATCGACACCTGTTCGCTCTATCTGTTCGAATCTTTCAAGGTAAAGATCCCGAAAGGCGTGCTCGACGGAGACGGCAGACCCGTGATGGGGGACGACGAAGTCAACTATACGCCTTACACTCAGACAACAGGCTTCGACGGGGACAACGACGAGACCGTCATCACCTTTCCCGCCGGAGAGTCCAAGGAACGTTGTATTCTATGGCAGATCAACGAGATCAATTTCAGATACAAGCTTCATCTGCGCAGCAACAGTTCGGGCAAGGAAGTCACAGTCGCCGGCATGATGAACAGCAGGACGCCTTGCGATGCCGTGGGATATTGGAAATAAAAAAACCGACTTTATGAATTTCAGATATCTGACTGCGCTGTTGCTCTTGTCCGTCCTGCCGCCTGCGGCTTATGCCCAACGGGCGGACAGTCTCTCGGAACAAGGTCCTGTGCACCACTTCGGAGCGAACGTGAGGGCTTCTTATCTCCTTCCGACCCACGATTTCTTCAGAGGAGCGAACAAATATGGAAAGCCTCTTTACAAGAGCGCCGCATTGCATCTGCAATATTCATTTTCATTCTCCCCGGAAAGTCACTACGGGAGGCTCTACCCCACCGCATATCAGGGAATAGGGGCTGCGGTCAATACGTTTTTCGACAGAGATGAGATAGGCTCTCCCGTTGCGCTCTATGTGTTCCAGGGGGCGGAAATCACCAGACTGTCAAGGACTCTGTCACTCGGCTACGAATGGAATTTCGGAGTATCGACAGGCTGGCACACAAGCGGTTATCTATCCGGCAATTCCGCTAATGTCTACAATCTGGTCGTAGGCTCAAGTGTCAACGCATATATCGATGTGGGCTTCCTGCTGTCGTGGCATCCGGCACCGGAATGGACACTGTCCGCAGGGATCGACCTTTCGCATTATTCCAACGGCAATACGCGCTATCCCAACGCCGGTGTCAATACTCTGGGATGCCGGCTCCAGGCCACAAGGAATTTCGGCGACCTGCCAAGGAGCCCGGCAGGCAGGGACTTCGCCTATGAGAATGAGAGCATCTCCGGAGGGAGAAGATTCGCCGACAGGATGACTTATGACATAATCGTCTATGGGGCAGGAAGGTCCAAGGGCCTCATCTGGCATGATGACGTATATATAGCGGAAGGTACTTTCGGGATAATCGGACTCAATTTCAATCCGATGTACCGCGTGAACAAGTTCCTGCGGGCCGGAGTCTCCGCAGATGTCCAATATGACGAGAGCGCCAATACGCCGTATCACGTGGCGGGAGTGGACTCCGGTGACAAAATCAAGTTCCACAGGCCTCCCCTTTCGGAGCAGATCGGCGGCGGACTGTCACTGAGGGCGGAGCTGGTGATGCCGATATTCTCGGTGAACGTGGGATTCGGCCACAATGTCATCTACCGTGGCGAAGAACTCGGAGGATTCTATCAGATACTGGCCCTCAAGACCAACCTCACCAGACAGCTGATTCTGCATGTGGGCTACAAGTTGCGCAAGTTCCACGACCCGAACAACCTGATGCTCGGCGTTGGCTGGCGCTTCGGCCCGTGAAGGGCCTCTTAACTATTTCCCTATACTCTATTTCGTACCGAAGATTCTGTCACCGGCATCACCGAGACCCGGAACGATGTAGGCGTCCTTGTTGAGACATTCGTCCACGGCCGCCACATAGATGTCCACATCAGGATGGGCCGCCTGCACTTTGGCGATACCTTCCGGGGCGGCCACAAGACACATAAGCCTGATATTGGTACATCCCCTCTCCTTCAACATCGACAATGCGTCGCAGGAACTGCCGCCGGTGGCCAGCATAGGATCCGTGACTATGACAAGGCGCTGCTCGATATCATCCGGCAGCTTGCAGTAATATACGACAGGAAGATGGGTCTCCTCGTTGCGGTAAAGCCCGATATGGCCGACCTTGGCCACCGGGACAAGAGTCTGAAGCCCGTCAACCATACCCATTCCGGCTCTGAGGATCGGCACGATCGCCAGTTTCCTTCCGGACACCTTCTTCGCCGTCATCCGGCAGATAGGCGTCTCTATCTCCTCATCCACAAGAGGCAGATCCCTTGTGATCTCATATCCCATAAGCAGGGATATCTCCTTGAGAAGTTCGCGGAAATCCTTTGACCCTGTCTCTTTCTTCCTCATGATGGTCAGCTTGTGCTGGACCATCGGATGGTCTATTACGTGCAATTGGCTCATATCTGAATTTTTTATGCGCGAATATACGCCTATTCCCCCGCAAGTGCAAGAAAATCTTCGGCTGCGGGGCGGCCCGGACACTGCCCCGGCAATCTGTTTTGAGAAGATTTTTTCCTACTTTTGCAGTCCTTTCAAAAACGGCTGCCATTCGCCCCGGAGACTGCGGACGAAATCCCTGAATGGCGGAAGGAATTCCGCCGCGGAAGGGGCCTAGTACGGAAGCCGAAGCTGAATCACAACAATTATGGAGTGGCTAAAGGAAATATTTACGGAACAGACATTCACTGAAGCGATCCTGGTGCTCTCGCTCGTATGCGCGACAGGACTTCTCTGCAACAAGATAAAGATCGGCGGGGTCTCGCTCGGAGTGACCTTCGTGTTCTTCGCCGGCATCGTGGCCGGACATCTTGGCCTCAGGATTGACCCTCAAATGCTTGCTCTTGCACAGAATTTCGGGCTGGTGCTCTTTGTCTATGCGCTCGGGCTTCAAGTCGGACCGAGCTTCTTCCCTTCGCTCAAGAAAGGCGGGATGCGGCTGAATCTCATGGCGTTCGGCGTGCTTGCCATAGGCACTCTGATGGCCGTGGGCATCTCCTGCTTCACAAGCATCACGATGCCGATCTCGATGGGGCTTCTGTCCGGGGCCGCCACCAACACGCCAATGCTCGGTGCCGCACAGCAGGCTCTTCTGGAGGTCCATCCGGATGCCGGGGGCACATCCAACGAGATGGCGATGGCCTGCGCCGTGGGATATCCGTTCGGAGTCATCGGTGTCATATTGTGCATCATCATCATCCGGGCTCTGCTCCCCGCCGACAGGAAGAAAGCCGCGAACTCCGGAGAAAACCAGACATTCATCACCGAATTCAGAGTCAGCAATCCGGCCGTATTCGGCAAGTCTCTGAAAGATATAATGTCCGATGTGAAGCTGCATCTCGTCGTCTCCAGGGTATGGAAGTTTGACGGGAGCAATGCGGAATCGGACGGGATACGGGGCAAGGTCATCATTCCCGACGGAGACACGATATTGGAGGAAGGCGAGCATGTGCTTGTGATGACAAGAGAGCAGGATGCCGGAGCCGCTGAAAAGCTGTTCGGACAGAGAGTGGACAAAGACTGGAACAAGAAAGACATAGACTGGAACTCCCTCGACGGCAAGCTCGTGTCCCGCCACGTGCTTGTGACAAGGCATCACATCAACGGCGAGACGCTCGGTGCTCTGCATCTGCGCAATGCGTTCGGAATCAACATCACCAGAGTGAACAGGGCCGGAATAGACATCCTCCCGTCCCGTGACCTGCGGCTCCAGATAGGCGACAGGCTGACCATCGTGGGCCGCGAAGAGGCCATAAGCAGAGTCGCCCAGGTGCTCGGCAATCAGGTCAAGGAGCTTCGCACCCCCAATCTTCTCTCGCTGTTCGTCGGCATCATGGCCGGCCTGATCCTGGGAAGCCTGCCCCTTGCGATACCCGGAATGAGAGTGCCGATAAAGCTGGGAATCGCCGGAGGACCGATAATCGTTGGCATCCTGATGGGGGCTTTCGGACCGAGGCTCAGATTTGCGACCTACACGACTCACAGCGCCAATCTGATGCTGCGGCAGCTCGGACTCACGGTCTATCTTGCGGGGCTCGGACTCAGCGCCGGACCGGGATTCTTCGAGACGGTGTTCCGCCCGGAAGGACTCGCGTGGGTCGGCGTCAGCATCTGTCTGACTCTGATCCCGGTACTGATAATGGGATTTGTCGCGTCAGGGGCGTTCAAGACAGAGTATTCCGCCAATGTCGGCATGTTATGCGGGGCGATGGCCAACCCCATCGCGCTCGACTATGCGCTCAGCACCGTGGACGATGACAAGCCTTCTGTCGCCTACGCGACGGTCTATCCCGTCTGCATGTTCCTCCGGGTGATTTCAGCCCAGATGCTGATGCTCCTAATATAAGAAGCTGCCGAGGAAGGCTGTCATCTCGGGCACTTTGTAGAGGGCGGAGCGGAAGAGGGCCATCTGATTGCGGGTGCGGACGAGGTTGTGCTCCGGATATGAGGTCTTGTAGTAAGTGTCGCCGTTTATGTAGTCGGCGAAAAAGCGCACGGCCTGCATAAACGGGAAAAGGCAGGCGGCGTAAGGCAGATTCTCCCTCTCTACAGCAGTGAGGAATGCTCTTGTTCCTCTTATGTAGCCCGAAGCGAAGGCTCTGAAGATGGACATATCGAAGTCCACCCGCTCCAGCTGCGGGGAATCCTCCGGCACGGGATTGGCCGCCGTGCGCAGAAAATCTCCGAAGTCGGAGAAGACATAGCTCGGCATCACGGTGTCCAGATCGATGACGCAAAGGACCTTGCCCTGAGCGTCGAACATCATGTTGTTCACCTTCGTGTCGCAGTGGCAGATACGCTTGGGGAGCTTTCCTTCGCGATGCAGGCGTTCGGCGCGGCACATATCCGCCCCGTGGCTTTCCATCTCCGACAGTATCTCGTGCAGCTCTCCCGAGTCCGAGGCAAGACGCCCTGCCCGGTCGCAGCTCACAGCATCGCGCAACTGCCCGAGTCTCAACTCCATATTATGAAAATCCGGAATGGTCTCTCCGAGAGTGTCTGGCAAGTCCGCGAGCATGGCCTCAAAGCTTCCGAAAGCCTCACCGGCAAATTCCGAATACTTCGGATCGACGGTCTGATACGTATAGGCGTCGGAGATGAACAGCGAGACCCTCCAGAACTTTCCGCCAGCCCGAGCGTAAGTCTTCCCGCTGCCGTCCTTCAGCGGAATGAATTTCAAGACCTTGCGGTCAATATCGCTCTCACCGGCAGCCTCAAGCTTGCGCCGGATGTGTCCAGTCACGGCCTCGATGTTTCTCTGCAGCAGAGGCACATCGGTGAAAATCGAGTCGTTTATCCTCTGGAGGACATAATCGGGCGCAC
>CAVECU010000093.1:1808-5906 GCA_963614015.1 uncultured Eubacteriales bacterium | reverse complement strand
GTGATGCAGGTCGGCGGGATGCTCTACAGCAATACCCTGTCCGTCTATGGCAGCGACGCTATCCAGACGATACGGGGCATCTTCTGTTCCAAACTGTTCTTCGGCATCGACGGGATGGGGCTCTCGCACGGAGTGACCTGCGCAACTCGCGAGGAAGCCGAACTGACGCAGGAAATGATGCGTTCCTCGGCCCGGAAAATCGTCCTATGCGATTCGAGCAAGCTCGACAAGAGAGGCTTTGCGCACATCGCCGACATCGCCGACATAGACCTCATCATAACGGACAGCGGCTTCCCTGAAGAAAGCCGCGTCCAATTCGAAGCCGCCGGAGTTCAGATGCTTCTGGTCTGAGGGACAATCCGGCCCCGGTTCCTTCAAGACAGCGTTCCACCCGGATGCCGATGCCGCCGATATGGAAACTGTTATTCGCGGGAGGACAGTCGCTGTGCGGCGAGGGCTTCATATCCGGTGCCGGGCTTGCCGTAGTTGGCATAAGGATAGATGGATATGCCGCCTCGCGGAGTGAAATAGCCGGTCACCTCGATATATTTCGGAGACAAGAGGGATATGAGATCCTTCATTATGATGTTGACGCAGTCTTCGTGGAAGGCCCCGTGATTGCGGAAGCTGAACAGATACAGCTTCAGGCTCTTGCTCTCCACCATCAAGGTGTCCGGGATATAGCTGATACGGATTTCGGCGAAATCCGGCTGTCCCGTGATCGGACAGAGGCTTGTGAATTCGGGGCAATTGAAACGAACCCAGTAGTCGTTGTCCGGATGTTTGTTGACGAATGTCTCAAGGACTTCAGGGGCATAGTCGTCTTTATACACGGTCTTGTGACCGAGAGCCTGCAGCCCGTCGGCTTTTCTATCTATAGTATTGTTCATAAAGCGATTGGAGATTTTTCAATGATTCCTGCGAAAGTCGCACCCATCAGATATCCGCTATCTTCAGCGGATTGTAGGAGATGTTGCGGTCGAACGTGTCGATGCCCTCATAGCGTTTCAAGGCCTTGACGACGCAAGCGGTGAGCGGCAGGATGACGATTTCATAGCATACCTTGAACGACACCTGGGCGGCCATCATCACGGCAAGCGAATCCAGGCTTGCGCCCCAGAACACTATAGGCATGAATATGATGGAGTCAAGCAGCTCGCCGGCCACTGAAGACAATATCGCACGCAGCCAGAAGCCTTTTCCTCCGGACGCCACTTTCATACGGCTGAGGACAAAGGCGTTCAGCGTCGAGCCGGCGAGGAATGCGAGGAGAGATGCGGCAGCCACTCTCGGAGCCATATTGAACACATAGTTGAAATGTGCGGCTCCGTCCCAGAAAGATGCCGCAGGCAGCAGCGTGACGGCCCATCCGACGATGGCCGTGAAGAAATTCATCGCAAATGCGGCCCATATCACGAGTCTGGCTCTGCGATAGCCCCATACTTCCGTGAAGCAGTCATTGAGGATGTATGAGACGGGGAAGATGACCACTGCGCCCGGAAGCGTTATGTTTCCGATGGCGAACACTTTGGTGGCGAAGAGATTGGATGCTATGAGGCATACTGTGAACAGTATTGCCAGCAGCATGAAGATGATTGATACTTTGTTTTTCATTTTCTTGTTTTTAACGTGGTTGCAAGCACACTTATATTTTCCCCTCAGTCCCCATTACGGGGATGTGGGCCTCCAGTCTTTCCATCGCTGCGGGCTGCCCGGCCCGACAGTTCCGGCCGTCCGCTGATGCGGACTTGTTATTTCCCCTCAGTCCCCATTACGGGGATGTGGGCCTCCAGTCATTCGCCGGCTTCTTTGAGGCGCTCGGCGTTCTCAGCGATCTGGAGCTGATCGATACACTCCTGGATGTCACCGTCCATGAAGACCGGAAGATTGTACATCGACCAGTTGATCCGGTGATCCGTCACCCTGGATTGCGGATAATTGTATGTCCGGATCTTCGCAGAGCGGTCGCCGGTGGACACCATGGTCTTGCGCTTTGCGGCGATCCCGTCCAGATATTTCTGATGCTCCATATTGTACAACCTCGTACGCAACTCCTCCAGAGCCCTGTCGAAATTCTTCAGCTGCGACCTCTCCTCCTGACACTGGACCACGATTCCCGAAGGGATATGGGTGAGACGGACTGCGGAATATGTCGTGTTGACCCCCTGTCCGCCGGGGCCTGAAGAGCAGAAAGTATCCTTACGGATATCATTCATATCCAGATCGATATCAAACTCGTCCGCTTCCGGGAACACCGCAACGGAAGCCGCCGACGTCTGTATTCTGCCCTGCGTCTCAGTCTGAGGGACCCGCTGCACGCGGTGCACGCCGGACTCATATTTCATCGTCCCATAGACCCCGTCCGGAGACGAGAGCTTGAACACGATCTGCTTGTATCCGCCGGACGTGCCGGGAGCCTGATCCGTGATCTCAAGCTTCCAGCCCTTGCGCTCGGCATACTTGGAATACATCCTGAACAGGTCGCCGGCAAAAATCGCAGCCTCATCGCCGCCTGTGCCGCCCCTGATCTCGACCATCGCATTCTTGCCGTCATCCGGATCGGACGGAATGAGAAGCAGCTTGATATTCTGCTCCATATCGGGAAGTTTCGGCTCTATCTCCGAAATCTCCTCCCTCGCCATCTCGCGGAGGTCATCATCCTTCTCGTTGGCCATGATGTCCTTGGCGGAAGAGAGCTCCTCCACCATTTTCTTGTACTGCAGGCCGGCAGCTATGATAGGCTCCAACTCCTTGTAATCCTTGTTGAGCTGGACATATCTTTTCATATCGGACATCACTTCCGGATCAGACAACTGCTCCTGAAGCGATTTGAACTTGTCCTGAAGGCTCAGGACTTTTTCAAGCAATGTATTCTTTTCCGCCATAAAATGTTAGAATCTCTATTGTTTCTCCCCCGCCGGCAACGCTTTCACATAGCAGCGGCGGCGCATGAACAGCTCGTGCTCATATTTGCCCCAGACATTCACAGCGCTGTTGGTCTCGATCTGGGGATTCGAGATGGCCGTCATCGTGCCGGTCTTCTTGTATTTCTTCGCCATCGCGCAATGGTAGATGGCGCTCACGCCCTTGTTCTGCCACTGAGGCACGGCTCCGTTGAGCATCAGATCCACGGTCTCGTAGTTGTGCATCGCCCGCAGCAGATGGAACCAGCCGAACGGGAACAGACGCCCCTTGGCTTTCTGCAACGCCCGCGATATCGTCGGGAATGCGATGCCGAATGCGACAAGCTCGTTGTTCTCGTCCAGGACGATGCTGCTGACCTTGTCCGAGATGAACGGCATGCAAGTCTTCACCTCATGCTGTATCTCCTTGTCCGTGAACGGAATGAAATTATAAACAGCTGAAGCGAAGCTCTCGTTGTACACCTTGAAGAAATATTTCACCATCTCCTTGTCCTTCTTGAGGACATCGAGTCTGCCGGAATGGAGATTGAACCTCTCCCTGAGCATATCGGCGATGCGGGACATCTTCTCCTGCACCCCCTGGGACGCATTCATCTTGTACTGGACCCAGTCGCACTCCTTTTCGTAGCCGAGCGCCCGGACGAGGTCATTGTAATAGGGGTAATTGTACAGGCAGTTGAACGGAGGTATGTTCTCAAATCCTTCCACGAGCATTCCCTGCTTGCCCAGGGTGTTGTAGTACAATGGCCCGTGCACTTCAGTCATCCCCTGTTCCGCCGCCCATTTCTCCGCCGTCAGAAGCAGAAGCTCCGCCACGCGGATATCGTTGATCGTGTCGAACCATCCGAATCTGGCCCTCTTCTTGGAATACAGCTCGTTGTACCTCGGATTGATCATCGCGCATATGCGGCCGACGACTTTGTCTCCGTCCAGCACCATCCACAGCTTGCGGGTGCAATAGTCCAGCGCGGGATCCTTTGTCAGACACGTCATCTGCTCTCCGTGCAGGGCGGGTACGTATTGTTTGCAATCTTTGTAGAGGATGTCGGGGAAGCGGATGAATCTCTTCAAATCCTTCTTGCCGACGGCTTCAACGATTCTGTATTCAGGCATAGTCACATCAATGGTTCACATGCACGCAGCGGACACGCCTTCAGGCAGGCTGCCTGCGCAC
>CAVECU010000093.1:0-1798 GCA_963614015.1 uncultured Eubacteriales bacterium | reverse complement strand
CCTGCGCACAGCCCGCAAATTTAACAAAATTTCGACAGAATCGCGAATGAGATTCAGAAGCTTCTCAGAACTCGTACAGATTGAGCCCGGTCTCCGGATCGAAGCGTCGGCCGGCCTTGCAGCCGCAGCCGGTGACATACACTTCACAGGCTCCGCATATTTCAGCACACAGAAGATGTCCTCCGACGATGCTGTAGTCCCTGCGACCGAGAGTCACGTGCAGATGCAGATACGGCGCCCCGTCCTTCTCGGAGATATTGCCCTCAAGACCGGCGATTTCCATCTGCTCGCCGAAAGTGCGATCCACATAGGATTTGGTCGCAGGATCAAGGAACCGGAGCGTCGCGCTGCATACCGCGCCGATGCCGCTGATCTGACCTGCGGTGATTCCCTGCTCCCTGCAGAATGCGGAAAGCGCTCCCGCGATCTCCTGATGGTTGTCTATGCTGACGATGTATCTGTCACCGTCCCTGACGAAAGTGTACATATTGTATGTCGATTGATGATTGGATTCTCTCTGTCAATGGCCGCAACATCGGACACCGGCGCCGCTCCGCTTCTATGCTTCTTCAACGATGTTCCGCACGTCAGATGCCGACTCCCTCGGAGAGGCGCTGCGGCTGAAGCTCACGAGGAGCACGCCGACGATGACCGCGAGCGATGCGATCACTTTCCTTGCGTCAAGCGTATCCATCCCGATACAGATGCTGATCGCTATGGCGAAAATGGGCTGGAGATAAGAGTACAGGCTGACCAAAGTCGGACGTATATGCTTCTGCCCCAGAGGAATGAGGAAATACGACACGAATGTGGCGAAGATTATCAGGAATGCCAGATCTATGATCTGATGACCCTCCATCATGGAGAAGTCAAACCGCAGAAGTTCCCCTGCCGCAAACGGCGCCGACATCAGGAACGCAAACAGGAATATCCACTTCATGAATGTCACCACCGAGTACCGCACGATGAGCGGACGGAACACTCCGAGATACAGGGCGAATCCGAGGCTGTTCAATATGGCAAGGACATATCCCGCAAGGCTGGAAGACTCCGGCCCTCCGCCCGTACCGCTGCTGCTGAGTATCAAGCAGATGATTCCCACAAAACTGAGAAGCACCCCTGCGGCTTTCTTCAGGCTGATTGGCTCCTTGAGGGCTATGGCCGCTATGAACATCGTGAATATGGGGGTGACGGAGCTCAGTACGGACCAGCTCATCGGAGTGATGAGGGGGCTGGCCGTAAGGAACGTGATCTGGGTGAGGAAAAAGCCCAGAAGCGACGCAAGGAAAATCTTCGGGAAATCCCTGCGGGCGACTTTCTCCCGGGGCATGAAAAGTGATATGAGCCAGAAAATGGAGCTCGTGGCTATGGCCCGCAGGCAGAATATGCCGATAGGCGAAATCAGATGGCCGGCCGTAAGATCCTTGGTAGTGATGATATTGACACCGAATATGGCGTATGCCGTGAAGCAGGCGCAGTGCCCCAGAAGTACTTTCTTGTCTATCATTGTTCGAGTCCGTTTCGCTGCCGCCCCTCAAAGCGGCTTCCAAAATAAAGAGAGTGACTGTATCGTCTTCCGACTTCAAGTCACTCTCGGCTTATTGGAGGTGCCAAGCAGATTTGAACTGCTGTACTTGGTTTTGCAGACCAATGCCTGACCACTCGGCCATAGCACCATTGACTTTGCAAAGGTAATCAAATTTCTGTTCATTCCAAAACTTAGAAGCTGTTTTGAAATAATTCCTTTCTTTTGTTGCATGGAACTGAGCAACGTATGCATGGCGGCGGCCTTGTCGGC
>CAVECU010000092.1:0-5913 GCA_963614015.1 uncultured Eubacteriales bacterium | reverse complement strand
ATGTGATTCCCGTCAGAAGTGACATAGGAGTGATATACCAGCTCGCTGCAATACATCGCGCCGTTGTCCGGCAGAAAATGCACATCATACGGCTGGCCGATGTAGCCTTTAGCATTCTCCACGAACTGACGGGCCTCACGGGCGGTCGCCCTGGGCCTCTTGATCACCAGTTCCGGCAGGCTTCCGTCCTTGAGCGTGAAATCCTTGAGGAAAGTGTCCAGCGGATATCTGTCAACCCCGTGTCTGATGGTGGCGTCGATGATCCATACCGAATCCTTTCCCACTTCAAGAACAGCCACATGCACAGTCATATTTGAAGTGTCGGACTGGGATGTGGAGGATGTTATGGCCTCCGACATCGAGTCCGCCTCAAGGTCATAGCCGGAAGGAATCCGCACAAAGACAAGGTCACCGCTGCGGACAGAGCCCGTATCCGCCTTGTCGCAGCAAGATACGCCCACAAGAAAAGCAGCCGCGCAGACTGCAAGACATTTCATTTTCATGAGGGCAAATATAGCAATTCCCGGCGGGTTACGATATCCGCCGCACTGATTCGCAATCTCCCTCCGAATCCCTATCTTTGCGGATCACTATGGATAGTGATCATAAACGTATCTGTTCACCATCCATAAGAGAAGAGACAAATCATTTGAAAACAGTCCCTTAATATTATGAAACTGAAACATATCACTATCCTTGCGGCGGCCGTGACAGTGCTGGCCGCATCCTGCCGGAAGAGCGGATACTGGTCTGCCGAAGAAACGGACCTGATTCTCGAAGAAAGCGGCACGATGCGGGTGCTGACGGTAGATGACAGGGATGACTCCCTCATCCTCAGGAAGAAATGCGCGGAGCTCGGCGCCGAAGAAATCCGGAGCGGAGAATACAAGATCCTGGCGGACAAGATGGTGGCAACGGTGACAGCCCCGTGGGAAGACGGAGTCGGCATCGCGGGTCCGCAGGTGGGGATATCCCGCCGCATCGTGTCAGTGCAGCGCTTCGACAAGGACGGAGAGCCGTTCGAGACTTATCCCAATATCCGGATCACGTCCCACAGAGGCGGGAAGGAAGTGGGGCCGGAAGGCTGCCTGAGCATCCCTGGAATGCGCGGCGATGTGGCCAGATACCGGGACATTGACATCACATATACTTCAGTGGAAACGCTCCGGGACACCACAGAGAGGATCACCGGATTCACGGCCGTTATCTTCCAGCACGAATGCGACCACCTGGACGGAATACTCTACACCGACTATCTGGGCGGCGACAAGTAGCGCCCCCTTCCTGTCTCCTCCAAAGGGTATGTCAGCCCCCGCAGCCAAGGCTGCATCAGACTACATCGCCTTCACGAGCCGCAGCGAAATGCGCTTCCGGTCAAGGTCGAGTCCTATGACTCTCACCATTATGTGCTGGTGAAGCTTGAGCGTCACTTTCTCGCTGCCACGGCCCATCTGTGACACGTGGATGAGTCCGTTCACGTGCACTCCGATATCCACGAATGCGCCGAACGCAGTGATGTTCGTGACTATTCCGGGGATTTCCATCCCTTCCGCAAGGTCTTCAATGCTGTGTATGTCCTCCGCGAACGAGAACTCCTGAGCCTCGGCTCGCGGGTCCCGGCCCGGCTTCGCCAGTTCCTTCAAGATATCATTTATCGTAGGCAGACCGAAATCCCCCTCCACGAACTGCTGGGGGACAATACGGCTGCACATCTCCCTGCTGCCGACAAGCTGAGCCGGCGACACGCCCAGGCTGGAAGCCATCCGGTCCACGATATGATAGCATTCCGGATGCACTGCCGAGCCGTCAAGAGGATTCTCCGCATCCGGTATGCGGAGGAACCCCGCGCACTGCTCGAAAGCCTTGGCTCCGAGCCTCGGCACTTTCTTCAGATCCTCCCGGCTGCGGAATCCGCCGTTTTCGCCGCGCCATCTCACGATGCCCTCGGCCAGCGAAGGGCCTATGCCAGAGACATAACTGAGCAGATACGGGCTTGCCGTATTGAGATTGACCCCGACGGTATTGACACACATCTCCACCACGTTGTCAAGCTTCTCCTTGAGCAGAGTCTGGTCCACATCATATTGATACTGACCCACTCCCAGCGACTTGGGATCTATCTTCACGAGCTCGGCGAGAGGATCCATCAGGCGGCGCCCTATGGAGACCGCTCCCCTGACAGTCACATCCTCATCCGGAAACTCGCTTCGGGCCACATCGGAAGCCGAATATATGGAAGCCCCGTCCTCGCTCACCACGAAGACTTTGCACCCGTCCGGGACATGCACCCTCCGGATGAAGTCCTCCGTCTCACGGCTTGCTGTGCCGTTGCCTATCGCAATCGCCTGAATCGAGTATTTCTGAAGCATCGAAGATATGGCCGTGATGGCCTTGATCTTGTCGTTCTGAGGCGGATGCGGATAGACGATCTCATGATGAAGGAGATTGCCATGCTCGTCCAGACACACCACCTTGCACCCGTTTCTGAATCCGGGGTCGATGGCCATTGTCCTCCTCTGCCCCACGGGAGCCGCGAGCAGGAGTTGACGGAGATTCTCGCCGAACACCGAGATGGAAGCCACATCGGCCTTCAGCTTGAATTCGGCAAGAATTCCTGTGGTGATGGACGGCTCCAGAAGCCGCTTGTAGGCATCATCCACGGCCATCCGTATCTGCTCCGCAAGTTCGCCTGCGGGATATTTGTGCTCCTGACAGAAATCGTAATACAGTTTGTTGCCGCATTTCTCCGGGTCGGCGTCGATCTTGACCGAGAGCCATCCTTCATTCCCGCCCCGGAGAATGGCAAGCAGCCTGTGCGGCGCTATTCTGGAAAGAGGCTCCGCAAAGTCGAAATATCCCTTGAATTTGGCGGCTTCAGGGTCGGAAAGCCCGGCCTTCGTCGCCTTGGATACAATCCTCCTGGTACGGAAGATCGAGCGGAGAGTCTCACGGACGCCGGATGACTCGCTCAACCGCTCAGCGATAATGTCTCTCGCCCCGGCAAGAGCCGCATCCGTATCGGGCACTTTTTCACCCACATACGCCTGCGCCTCCTTCCTCGGGTCACGCACCCGTACATTGAACATCATATCGGCAAGAGGCTCAAGACCGGCCTCTTTCGCGGCAGTCGCACGGGTCCTCCGCTTCGGGCGGTACGGCAGATACAGATCCTCCAGCTCATTGGCTTCCGTGCAGTTCTCTATCGAGGCCCGCAGCTCGGGTGTGAGACTGCCCAGAGAGCTGATCGTCGCAAGTATCGTAGTCTTGCGCTTCTCCATATCCGTGAACACATCCGTCCAGTGCCTTATCTCCGCCACCTGTTCATCATCCAGACCGCCTGTGCGTTCCTTCCTGTAACGGCTTATGAACGGCACGGTACATCCGTCTTCAAAAAGCGCCGCGCAATTTTCCACCTGCCAGTCTTTCACTCCGAGTCTGGAGGCTATGTTCCTTATGTATATGTTGTTCATAGTAAAGTGTTGTCAATCCTGCGAAAGTTCCTTGAGCTCCTCCCGGTAGGCCGAGAATATCTTGGACTTGGAGACGAATCCCACATAAGTCCTGTCCGGCCGCACCACGGGAAGATTCCAGGCATCAGTCTTCTCGAACTTGTGCATGACGCTGTCCATCTTCTCATCCTCATAGACATAGGCCGGAGAAGAACGCATATAGTTGTACACCCGCATCTTGTCATACAGCTCCCTGGTGAACATATCCTTCCGCACATCCTCCAGCGAGACATACCCCTGAAAATGATTTTTCGAATCCACGACGGGAAATATGTTCCTCGCCGAGGATGATATCACCTGCACGAAGTCTCCGAGGGACGCATCTATACGTATCGGACTGAAATTGCGCTCGATAAGGTCCGTAGTCCGGAGCAGAGTCAGCACAGCCTGGTCGCTGTCATGAGTAAGCAGGTCGCCGCTGTTGGCTATTCGCTTGGTATAGATGGAATATTTCTCCACTATCCGGATCGTTCCGAATGAAATCGTGGCGGTGATGATCAGCGGAATGAACAGTTCATAACCTCCCGAGATCTCCGCGATGAGGAAGATCGCGGTCATAGGCGCCTGCATCACTCCCGCCATAAGCCCTGCCATCCCGACAAGCACGAAATTCTGCTCCGGGACTGACAGCGGAGAGCCTGCAAGAAGCAGGTTGATGACCCTCGCGAGCAGGAATCCGGCAATCGCCCCTACGAACAATGTAGGTCCGAACGTCCCGCCGACTCCCCCTCCGGCATTGGTCAGCGTCATCGAGAACACCTTGAGCAGCAATATCAATGCAAAGAATACGGGGACCGTCCACGGATTGTGGAGCAATCCGGCGAGCGGTGTCTGCCCGTCGTATGATATCGGCTGCCCGTTGAGAAGCGGGCTCAGAGCCTCATACCCTTCTCCGTAGAGCGGAGGGAAAAGAAATATCAGAAGTCCCAGACTGCCGGCGCAGAACGCCCATTTCACATAAGGATTGCGGAACTTGCCGAGCTTGTCCTCAAGGGAGAGGGTCGTGCGCAGAAAATACAGGGATATAACTCCGCAGAAGAATCCCAGCAGTATGTAGAACGGGACATTTTTCAGTGCGAACGGAGTGAGCGTACACTGGAAAGGCAGAGAATCACCCAGAAATATGTAGGACACCATCGTAGCCGACACCGACGCAAGCAGCAGCGGCATCATCGAGGTCATCGATATGTTGAACAGGAGTATCTCCAGCGTGAAAAGCACCCCGGCAAGAGGCGCCTTGAATATGCCCGCCACAGCCCCTGCGGCCCCGCATCCCAGCAGAATCGTCATATTCCTGTAGGACAGGCCCATGTATCTTGCAAAATTGGAACCGATGGCCGCTCCGGTATAGACGATCGGGGCCTCGGCTCCGACAGATCCTCCGAATCCGATGGTAAGGGCGCTCGTGGCCATCGATGACCACATGTTGTGCGAACGGATCCTCGACTCGTTTCTGGACACGGCGACGAGCACCTTGGTCACGCCGTGGCCTATGTTGTCACGTACCAGGAACCTGAGAATGAGAAGGGACAGGAGCATTCCGACACCCGGATATATGAGGAACAGATAGTTCGCCCCCGAATCACCGAGCCGGAAAACAAGTCCCGTATGTATCAGATTGATCAGCGTCTTGAGCAGCACCGCCGCCAGACCGCTGCATATACCCACCGCAAGAGACAGCACCAGCAGCTTGTTCCTCTCGCTGACGCTTCTCAAGGCCGTCCTGAGCCTTGCCAATGTCTCTCTTGCGATATCCATTTTCCAAAAAAGACATCCGCAATCTCCGATTCAGGCATCCGCCGAATCATCGTCTCCGGATGAATACTGGGCGATATTGTCGTCCGGAAGAGTATCTCCACTTTCGGAAGAAGTCCCCTCTCCTCCATCTTCATCCACGTCCGCGCCTTCTTCCAGCCACCGCTCTATGTCATCCGCATCGTCTGTCTTGACCTTGAGTTTCACAAGATAAATGGCATCCGGGACTTCCAGCGTGACGGCATAGAAACACGTACCGTCAGGCTTGTCATATTTCACAAGGTCCGGAAGATAATCGCTGAATCCCTTAGGATACTTCCCCGCAAACGCTGCCGCAAGCTCTTTCGACATATTTTCATAGCTTACGACGGCCCTCTTCTTCTGATTATTCACCATAAGTTAGAAACTGTTATATTGAGAAGATGTTCAAACATCATTCTGCCGAAATCCGAACAACTTCCATCCCGTCATCCGATTTTTGCGGTGCAATATTAGGCACTTTTTTTTCAAATACCTATACGGTTTTCCTCTTTTTTGATGAAAATTTCCGCTCCGGCCGGGCTACATCCGCTCCGGAAGTTCGATTCCAAGTATGGACATCGCCTTGACGAGCACATCGGCCACGGTCTTTATGAGAAGCAGCCTGAAA
>CAVECU010000091.1:0-6024 GCA_963614015.1 uncultured Eubacteriales bacterium | reverse complement strand
TCGGCTGTGACCCGATCTTGGCTAGCCCCTCATCCAGATCGCCCGGAAAAACATAAGAATGCATACTCGGTATGTTACAGATTTGGCAAAATTAGTGAAAATCGGTTATATTTGTAAACATGTCGGGTAATATATCGGCAGCATTTCAAGAAGCTGTCGAATTATTCCAAAACAGCTTCTGACTCATAATGAAAAAACTGTCACATAGAGAGATCCAGCTCTATCTCCTGGAAATCCTGAAAGAGGTCGACGCTTTCTGCGTCAGAGAAGGGATACGGTATTCAATGGCCTATGGGACTCTTCTCGGCGCAGTGCGCCACAAAGGGTTCATTCCCTGGGATGATGATATCGACCTTCTGATGCCGCGACCGGACTATGAGCGGTTCGTCTCCACGTTCGGGAAAGAGCCCGGTGCCCGTTACCGCTGCCTCTGCCACAAGGAGGGGATGAGTGGCGACCGCTTCGTCCATTTTTTTACGAAAGTGGAGGATGTCAGGACCAAAAGCCTTCAGGGACACGGCTACGACTATGACTTCGGCCTGAACATTGACATATTCCCGATGGACGGCAAGCCGGAGGATCCGGGGCTTCAGAAAAAGAGGGAACGCCGTCTGGCTCATTGGGTGCACAGGCTCAACATCTGCGGAAAGAAATTCGACCTGCTGAATTTTCACCAGCCGTTGTTCACCAAGCTTGAAGCGCACTTCAGAGGTGCGGAACATTGGTGGAAGAAGATTGACACGGAGGTCAGAAAATATCCTTACGAATCCTCACGCCTCGCCGGGGCGGTCGCCGTCACCCGCAACGGCACGAGGGAGATCTTCGAGAGAGACCTGCTTGAGGAATATGTGGATCTGGAGTTCGAAGGCTGCCGCTTCAAGGCGTTCCGCCGCTGGGACGACTGGCTGACGCAGATGTTCGGGGACTATATGACCCCGCCGCGCGAAAAGGATCGCAGAACGCACGACCTCACCGTTTATCTGCTGGACTGATATTGACCGGGATCTTGCAGTTCACGGACAATGTAAAATAATTGCTATCTTCGTAAGTCGGACGGACAGGCGGGAACCCCGCCGCGCGCTTATGGAAGTACGCGCCATCCGGATCCGGATATTCCGTATGACGTACAAGAACTATCGGATATGCCATATCAGCTTCTGAATATAGACAAATTCATCTCAGACCGTGTGACGCACCGGCCTGTCAGCATGTTCGCTCACGACATCAGGATCAATGAGCCCGTCCTTTCCGCCGAAATCAATGGCAGAAGCGTATGCGTCATAGGCGGTGCCGGCTCCATCGGCTCCAACTTCATCAAGGCGGTCTTGCGCTTCAGACCTGGAAAAGTCGTGGTCATCGACATCAATGAAAACGCTCTTGCTGAGCTTGTGCGGGATATCCGCAGCACTGCGGGAGTGCATGTGCCGGACGAGTTCCGCTGCTATGCCATCAATTTCGCGGACCGTATATTCGAGCGCATATTCCGGGAGGAAAAAGGCTTTGACATCGTCGCCAACTTCTCCGCCCACAAACACGTCCGCAGCGAGAAAGACAGATATAGCGTTCAGGCGCTGCTTGAGAACAATGACATCAAGGCCAAGAAACTGATGGACCTGCTCACGGAATATCCGCCGAAGCACTTTTTCTGCGTCTCCACGGACAAAGCGGCGAATCCGGTGAACATCATGGGGGCGAGCAAGCGCATCATGGAAGACCTCGTGATGTCCTACAACCGGTTTTTCAAAGTCACCTCCGCCCGATTCGCCAATGTCGCATTCAGTAACGGCTCTTTGCCGGACGGATGGCTCCACCGGCTCAGGAAACGTCAGCCGCTTGCCGCCCCATGCGATGTGAAGCGCTATTTCGTAAGCCCGGAAGAGTCGGGCCAGATCTGTCTTCTCGCCTGCATCCTCGGAAGACCCGGGGAAGTCTTCTTTCCGAAGCTTGAAGAGAAGGAGATGCGCACATTCAGCAGCATTTGCGAAGACCTTGTGAAAGCGGAGGGCCTTTCCGCAAAAGAATGTTCATCTGATGCCGAGGCGATAGACTATGCGGACCGGATGTCTGAAGACACGTCAGACTATCCCGTCGTCTATTTCAGAAGCGACACCACCGGCGAGAAAGCCTGTGAGGAATTTTATGTGTCGGGTGAGAAACTTGACTTGGACCGTTTCCGCAGTCTTGGGATTGTCGTGCAGACAGCCCGGCACGACTTGGAGCAAGTGAACGAGTTCTTCAATGCTCTCGAAAGAATATTTGCCGGAGAAGATTTCACAAAAGAGCAGGTCGTGGAAGCCATAAGGGGATTCATGCCCAATTTCGTGCATGAGGAAAAGGGGAAGAATCTTGACCAGAAAATGTGATGTCATATATGGCTGACAACAAGTTATCTGACCGCGCAGAGGGAGGGCGGCAGAGCAACATGGAAGCGTGCAGAATCGTCTCCATGTTCCTGATTGTCCTGCTTCACACCACATACGGCGTCTTCGGCTATCCGGAGACTTTTGACAGGGACGGCTTACTTGTCTTTCTGTTCAGCTCGGTCTCGATATACGCCGTGGATGTATTCATCCTCCTGTCAGGATATTTCGGCATACGGCCGAAGAAGAAATCCATAGCCAGGCTGTTGTCCATCTGCCTCTTTGCAGCCGTCTGCAAGATCATTGCGGACTCTTTCTCAAGCACGTTCGACTATCACAATCTGTTTTTTCTGTCCCGGTCCAACTGGTATGTCGTGTCATACCTCGGCCTCGTGATCCTGTCACCTGTGCTGAACACATACATCGAACGCACTTCCCGGCGGCAACTGGCCGGATTGACAGTGGCTTTCTATTGCTATTCAGTATATTTCAGCGTGTTTCCAAATCAGGCGGCCATCGAGCCGGGCTTTCATAGCGGCTGTTCGGTAATATGGTTCGCTGAAGTATATCTTATAGGACGATATCTGAAACTGTACGGAATACCGCATTTTCTGCTGAAGCATTCAGCCCTTCTGCTGGCGGTGTCCGTTGCGGCCATATTCTTCGGACAAGTGATTCTGGCCGGGGCCGGCTACGGCAGCCGCATAGGCCGATGGGGAGCTCAGAATCAGCCGTTCGTGTTGCTGGCCGCCCTGTCGATGTTCACCCTTTTCACCAAGATCAACATCAGATCCGGTTTCATCAACCATATCGCGCAATCAGCGCTGACGGTTCTACTTCTTCACAACTGGCTGATAGAGAGTGGAGTGTTCGTTCATATCCATTTGAAATATTCCGACAATCTGCCGCTCTGCGCCTTTTTGTGGATAGCGGGCGTCTGTGTGATCTACATCATCTGCACGCTTGTGGACCAGATCCGTATCGCCATATACAAACCCCTTATAGAAAAGCACTTAATATAGTTTTCCATGGCATATAAAATACCATTGTTCAATCTCAATTTCGATGAGCGCGAAGCAAAGGCGGCCTACGACACCATCAAGTCAGGCTGGATAAGCACCGGCCCGAAGAATGCCGAGCTGGAGCGGATGTTCGCGGATATGTGGAACGTCCGGCATGCGGTCAGCATGTCAAACTGTACTGACGCACTGCACACTTGCTGCATCGTCTGCGGCTTCGGCCCGGGAGATGAGGTGATAGTCCCATCGCTGACTTTCGCCGCATCCTGCAACTGCATACGTTATGTAGGGGCGACTCCCGTATTCGCCGACATCATAGGTCCGGGACATATCAATATTGACCCCGCCGACATAGAGCGGAAGATCACGCCCCGTACAAAGGGCATCATCGTGGTGCATCTGGCGGGTTTCCCGGCAAAGATGGATGAGATCATGGCTATCGCCCGCAAACACAATCTCAAGGTGATCGAGGATGCCTGCCACGGACCTCTTTCCGAATACAAGGGAAGAAAACTCGGAACGATCGGCGACTGTGCCGCTTTCAGTTTCTTCTCCAACAAGAACATCTCCACCGGCGAAGGCGGGATGTTCATCACGAATGACGATGAGATGGCGGGAAAAGCGCGCCTTATCCGAAGTCACGGGATGAGCACCATGAGCTATCAGAGGGCAGGCGGGCACGCCACGGAATATGACATTACCTGCCTGGGCTACAACTTCCGTCTGGACGATATACGCGCAAGCATCGCCATTGAGCAGCTCAAGAAACTTCCCGGAGATCTCAAGGCCCGTCAAAGGGTGCGCAAACGCTACGAGGAACGTCTTTCCGAGTTGACGGGGGCGGGCCTCGCCGTTCCGTTCGCAGGCGAGGCCGGGTTCGTTTCCAACTATATCTTCCCTACGGTGCTTCTCGACGGGGACAGGGCCAGACGCGACAAGATCCGTGAATTCATGCACTCCGCCGGCATACAGACGAGCGTGCACTATCCTGCGGCTCACCGCTTCAGCACATACAGGGATCTCGGCGCGATACTGCCCGAGACAGAATTTGTGACCGATATGGAGATCACGCTTCCGATGTATGCCGCCCTCTCCGGCTCCGAAGTGGATTTCATCTGTGACACATACAAGGAAGCGATAAAAGAAATCAGGTAGAGATGTACAACAACAAGAAATCGATTCTCCTGTTCGGTGTTGGCGAGCTTCAACGTTCGCTCATCCGCCGTGCAAAAATGAAAGGATATTTCGTCGTCGGGATTGACCCTATGCCCGATGCTGTCGCACGTGATGAGGTGGATGCTTTCGAAGTCGTTGGCGGACAGGATTATGAGGGGACATGCGCCGTCGCCGGGAAATATGGCATAGACGCCATCGTGACTGCGGCTACGGATAAGCCGCTGGTGATGATGGCCAGGGTGGCCGAAGCTCTGCATCTCCCTTGTTTTTCCCGAAAAGCTGCGGAATACGCCACGGACAAATTCCAGATGAAGCGGCACTTCATTGAAGGAGGTGTTCCTTGCGCCAAGGGACGGCTGATCAAGTCGGCCGCTGAAGCGGACGGGCTGAAGTTTCCGTTGATAGTCAAGCCTCGTGACAACAGCGGCAGCCGCGGCGTCATCAAGTGCGAAGACAGAGAGCAGCTTGACAAGGCGATGCGGGAGGCGTTTCAGTACACACGGCTGGATTCTCTTCTTGTCGAGGAATTCATTGAAGGACAGGCCTACAGCATAGAAGGTTTCCATCACGACGGCATCACGGAGGTTTACCAGTTCACTGAAAAGCGCTGCACGCCGTTTCCGTATACGGCGGAGCTGGGACATAAGCAGCCTGCCATCTTGACGGACAGTCAGAAGGCAGAGATCCGCGATATTGTCCGCAGAATAGGGGACTGTCTGGATTTTCACGACTGCCCGTCCCATACGGAGCTTAAGATCAATGATCGAGGCATCTTCGTCCTGGAGACATCTCCCCGTCTGGGCGGTGACCATATCGCTTCCGTACTGGTTCCTCTGTCGACGGGTCTCAACATTGAGGATCAGCTGCTGAACGTCGTGACCGGAGATACCGTTGATCTTCACGGCGGACTTTGCGGGAAATCTTCCGCGATATGCTGGCTATGTCTTCCGGAAGGCGTCATCACCGCCATTGATCCGGAAATGGAAAATGTGATCCATTGGCCGCACGTCAAGGCTTTCGACTTCAGACTGCGGGTCGGTGACAGAGTCAACAGAATAACCAACAGCCTGAACCGTTATGGACACTTCATCTGTCAAGCTGACAGCAGGGCGGAGATAGATGAGCTGATGGCTGACTACGAGAAGAAGATAAACAGTCTCATTACTGTAAAATGCGGAATCTGATAATTTTCGGCGACACTCCCTTTGCGGAGCGTCTGTACAGATACATATCCATGGAGGGAAAGGACAAGGTGATCGCCTTCACGCAGGAGAGAAATTTTATCTCAAGAAAGGCGATTTCAGGTTTGCCGGTTCTTGCTTTTGAAGAACTGCATGCCGTCAAGACGGATTTTGATGTCTTGCTCGGGATAGGCTATACCCGGATGAATACGCTCAGGAAGACCGTGTATGAGCTGTGCAGGCGCAATGGCTTCAATGTGGCCACATATATATCCGCCGCTGCCGCCG
>CAVECU010000090.1:0-6158 GCA_963614015.1 uncultured Eubacteriales bacterium | reverse complement strand
CGATTCTTCTTGTGGAGAACAATGTTGACTTCAGCAATATCCTCTCGGGGAAACTGGCTCTTGAATATTCTGTCATCCAGGTGTTTGACGGGAGACAGGCGCAGAAATACCTGTCTCCGGACATCGATATGCTCATCGCGGATGTCAATCTTGCGGAAGTGACAGGCATTCAGCTCTGCCGCAGTGTCAAGGGCAATGCGGACACGGCTCATATCCCTGTGATACTGCTGACCAAGAGCACTTCCGATGAGGAGAAGATAATCGGTCTTGAATGCGGCGCGGATGCATATCTGGAGAAGCCGTTCAATGCGCAGGAACTGATGATCCGGGTCAGCAATATCTTCAAGAACAAGGAGAGGATCAAGACCCATTTCAAGGAAATCATACGTCTTGACAACATCTCCTCTCTGAACAACAGGGGTGAAGTGTTCATCAAGAATCTGGCTGATTTCATCATAGACAACATACAGGATGTGAATCTCGATGTCGATTCGCTTGCGCATCACATGGGGATCAGCCGGACGCAGCTGTACTACAAGCTCAGATCCTATGCCAACCTGTCAGTGACCGAGTTCATCACCAAGATCCGGCTGTCCAAAGCGGAGGAAATGCTGTCCAATACAAGTTTCAGAATATCGGAGATTTCGTGGAAGGTGGGGTTCAATTCTCCGGGGTACTTCGCCAAAGTCTTCAAGCAGAACTGCGGGAAGACGCCGAACGAGTTCCGCCAGAGCCGTCAGTCGGAAGTCTCCGCCCCGTCAAGTCATCCGCTCCCATAGCGTATTCCGGGGAAATTGTGTAACTTTGGATTTTGGCCCCGCCATGTTTCCGGTCGTAATCCGGCGGGCGGAGGGCCGTTTCCGTATTTTGTCAAAGCAGACGCTGATATGAATGGATTAGGATGCCGGGCGAGGAGATTCTGTGCGGTGACAGTGGGGTTTGTCCTCTTCATCGCCGGAGTGCTCAAGCTGATGGACCCCGTGGGGACTTCCCTCATAGTGGGGGAATATATGAATTTTCTGCATTTGGGATTTCTGCGTGCGCTGTCCGGTGCGGCGGGCGAGTTCTTCGCCCTGTCCGAGGCTTTGCTGGGCATATGTCTCGTGACAGGCGTGTTCCGGAGGTTCACCGCCATAGCCGTCTCCGTATTGCTCGGGGGGTTCACCCTGCTCACGCTGATCCTGTGGATATTCAATCCGGCGATGGATTGCGGCTGTTTCGGAGAGGCTGTGCATCTTACTCATTTCCAGTCATTCGCCAAGAATGTTGTCTTGTGTCTGCTGCTTGCGGCGGCCTTGTTCCCGCTGCGGGGCATAGGGACTGCGAAGAAGCGCAAATATGTCACTTTCGGCATCGTCTCGGCATCCGTGGTGGCGTTTGCCGTATATTCCTGGCTGTACATACCGATGCTTGAACTCACTCCGTTCAACCTTTCGTCACGGCTCTATGCCGCCACTGACGAGAGCGACTATGCGGAGAACGAATATGTTGCGACATTCGTCTATGAGAAGAACGGGAAGCAGGGGGTTTTCGCATTGGACAAGCTTCCGGACTCCACCTGGACTTATGTGGAGACGCGCACTGTGCGCAAGCAGGACCATATCACCGAAAACAGTTATCCTCAGCTCTCGTTCTCCGACCGGGACGGCAATCTCCGCGATACGCTTGCGGTCGGAGACAATGTGCTGGTCCTTTCGGTCCCTCGGGTGGAGAAAATGTCCGTTTCCGGATGGGAGAAGCTGCTGAAGACGGCGCAGACGGCCTCCGAAGCCGGATTCCGGGCGCTGCTGCTTGTCGCCGGCTCGCCGGAGTCGGCAGAGGAGGCGATGGCGGGAGCCGGACTGTCCGGGGACAATGCCGGCAGATTGGCTGAGTATATGTACTTTGCTGATTACAGGACGCTTGTGTCTCTCAACAGATCCAACGGCGGTGCGGTCTATTTCAACGGCGGTACGCTTGTGGAGAAATGGGCTTTCCGCAATCTGCCGGGGTACAAGGCTCTCAAGAAAATCGTCCGGAAGGACAAGACGGAAGTCATGCTGGACGCCGAGAACAAGGGACGGCTGTCATTCCAGGCGTTCATGCTCTACACTACGGCATTCATGCTGCTCATGTAGGCCGGGGGCGGACCACAGACTGCACAACCAAAACAGTTCCAGATATGAAAGGAGTATATTTGTTTCTCGGTACAGGCTTCGAGGAAATCGAAGCTCTCGCCGTCGTCGATATCCTGCGCCGGGGCGGGGTGGATGTCAAGACGGTTTCCATCCACTATGACAAAGTGGTCTCCGGAGCCCACAAGATCCCGGTGGCCGCCGATATGCCTTTCGGCGAATTCAAGTCTGAAGTGCGGCTTGACGGCGCCGACAGCGGGGATGTGATGATCTTCCCGGGCGGAATGCCGGGGACGCGCAATCTGGCATCCTGCGCCGAACTTATGAATCTGATGCGTCTGCACTATGCCGAAGGCGGCTCCGTCGCAGCCATTTGCGCGGCTCCGGGGCTGATTGTCTCCCAGTTGGGCGATCTTGGCGGGAAGCATTTCACCTGTTATGACGGATTTGAAGATGCTCTGATCTCGCTCGGCGGGGTCTATGAGAAGAAGCCGGCAGTGACCGACGGCAATCTGATTACCGGCCGCGGACCGGGATGCGCACTGGAGTTCGGAATTGCCGTACTCGCGCATATCAGGGGCGCGGAGGCTGCGGACGAAGTCCGCGAGGCTATGCTTTTCTGATTATCTCCCTGTCGATTCTTCGAGGGATGCTCGTCATGATCTCATAAGGGATTGTGCCGAGTATTCCGGCCAGTTCCGATACCGTCGGATCTTCACCGAATATCGTCACCGTGTCTCCGACTTCGGCTTTCACTCCCGTTATGTCGAGCATGCACATGTCCATGCAGATGTTGCCGACGGTCGGGACTCTGTGTCCGTTCAGGGAGAATGACGCGTGACCGCATCCGAGACGTCGGTCGATGCCGTCGGCATAGCCCACGGGGATGGTCGCGATGTCCGTCCCGCCGGGGGCTATAGGCCCTTTCCTGTTGTAGCCTATGGTTCCGTCTCCGGGATGAAGATGCTTGATTTGCAATATTTTGCATTTGAGGGACGCTACCGGTGACAGATGTACTCCCGGCAGCGCGCTGATGCCGTAGATGCCTATGCCGAGCCGCACCATATCGTGCTGATATTCGGGGAACCGCTCGATTCCGGCGGAGTTGAGCACGTGCAGCATCGGCTTGTATCCTATTTTTCCCGATATCGCTGCGGCATTGCTCTCGAACAGGTGTATCTGCCCGAGCGTGAAGTCGTCCGATGCCGGATCTTCGGCCGCCGCGAGATGGGAGAATATGGATTTCACCTTGACCGCCCTGCATGTCTCCAGAAATGCCGTCAGTTCCGCAATCTCACTTGTCATGAATCCTAGCCGGTGCATGCCGGTGTCCAGCTTGATGTGTATCGGGAAGTCCGTCATGCCCCGGCTCCCGAGTATGCCGCACAACTTGCGCAGCGCATACATGTTGGGGATGCTCGGCTCAAGCCGGCAGTCGATTATCTCATTGAAGAAGTCGGTGCCTGCGGTCAGCACGAGGATCGGGAGGCTGATTCCGGACTTGCGGAGCTCGATGCCTTCTATCGGGTAAGCCACGGCAAGATAGTCGGCGCCTTCTTTCTGCATCATCGATGCGAATTCCACGGCGCCGTGCCCGTAGGCGTTGGCCTTGACCAGGACCAGAAGCTTGGTCGCAGGCTCCAGCTTCGCGCGGAAATATCTGTAATTGTCCCTGCAGGCGTCCAGTCTGAGCTCCAATCTTGAAAAATCGTTCTCTTTCAGCATCTCTCACTGCGGAGCCTTTGTTTCTGCGGCCCCGATTGAACCGCAAAAATACTAAGATTTTGTTATATTTGCGTGATGTGTACTCCTGATTCCCTCACTGAACTGGCGTCTCCGCCGGCGGATGGGATACATAGAGGTATAGGATAATCACGCTAAACCGATTCAACATGGCTGCCAAACAACAGAAATTCCTGAACAACTGGCCCAAGCACCTGCTCCAGTGGGGCGTGCTGGCCGCTATCGTGCTGACACTTGCCGGCATCATAAGTCTCGGAGAGGAGAAAGCCGACCCTGAGGCCTGGTGCCCTATGGGCGGTCTGCAGGCGCTTGCGACTTTCCTTGCGAACAGCACCCTGCCTTGCTCCATGTCTTCGGTGCAGGTGATGATGGGGATTGCGCTGGCTGCGGCGGCGATACTTTTTGCAAAGCTGTTCTGCGGATATCTCTGCCCGATCGGCACCATTGAGGATTTCTTGATGGGGCTTCGCAAGAGTCTGGGCTGGAAGAAAGGACTCGACATACGTAATGGGAGCGTGACGGACAAAGTCCTTCGCATCTTCAAATATGCCCTGCTGTTCACGGTGTTCTACTCCACTGTCACGGCGAGTGAGCTGTTCTGCAAGAATTTCGACCCGTACTATGCCGTGGCGACAGGATTCAAGGGTGAGATAACGCTCTGGATGTCAATTGCATCTCTTGTGGCTGCGATACTCGGCGGATTTTTCATCGACCGGTTCTGGTGCAGATATATATGTCCTCTCGGGGCCGCTTCCAATTCGCTCAAATACTGGTGGTGGCTTGTGATATTGTTCGGAGCCGTGGCGGTGCTCGGACTCTGCGGAGCGGATGTGAACTGGGTCATTGTGCTCGCCGTGTTCTGTGCGGCAGGCTATCTGCTGGAGATTCTGGCGCCGGATGCGACGTTGCAGACTGTCGCGGTCGTCAAGGACGAAGCCCTCTGCAACTTCTGCACGCTGTGTACCCGTCACTGCCCATACCATATCCGCGTGGACAGATGCGGCGGACGTGTCACCAATGTGGATTGCACGCTCTGCGGAGAGTGTACTGCGGCCTGCCGGACCGGTGCGCTTCAGATCGGCGTGTGCCGGAAATCCAAAGGCGGATTCTGGAAATATGTGCCGGCGCTGCTGACTGTCGCCCTGACTGCATTCGGCATCTGGAGCGGAACGAAGTTCGAGCTGCCGACAATCGATGTCCGCTGGGGGATTGACAAGGTGGATTCCACAGGTGCCGTCATCGGCCGGCTTGTGCCGCCGGAAAATCTCGTGACTGTGAAGCTTGACGGTCTGCGCTCGGTGAAATGCTACGGAAGTTCGATGGCTTTCAAGGCCAAGCTTGAGAGGATCCCCGGTGTGCACGGGGTGAAGACATTTGTCCATCATCACAAGGCTGATGTGCTTATAGACAAGACATTGCTCGATGAGGAGAAGCTCATGGAGGCTATCTTCACTCCGTCAATGTTCCGCGTCTGGACTCCCGATCCGGCGAAGCTGGATTCGCTCAAGATTGTCACTATACGTACCGAGAAGATGTATGACAAGGTCGATCTCAACTATCTCGGTCTTCAGTTCCGCAGCACCGGCAAGAGCATATTCGGACTTGAGTCGGAATTCGCCTGCCCTCTCATCATCAGGGTCTATATGAGTCCGGAAGAGACTGTGGACGAGCAGTGGTTCAAGGAGACCGTCGAGCTCAAGATGCTCAAAATGCCTGTCCATGGCGGCGGCACGAAAGACACGCCGGTCGATTACAAATTCGTCAGCCTTGAGCCGGGATACGGGATGATCGGCGTCAGCGACTATCTTCACAAGATGTTTGACAATACTTCCTCTTTCACTGCCGAGTTCCCTACAAGGGTCGCTCAGTATGAGGGCAAGCCGCAGTTCATCTATGAGATTGCGGACCGCAACTACGAGAAGCCTATCATCAAGCGTTCGATACCGTATCTGAGCAATCATCTCTCACGCAATGAAGGTGTCATCGGCGTCTATATCAGGCTCAACCGGGATCTTGTCCCGGCCATTCAGATCCGCTATGCCGCCCCTATGACGGAAGCGCGCATCTGGGAGCTTATGAATGAGGAGACCTGGACTATCACCTATTCGGCTGATGATGTGCGGGAGGTTCCTGCCAAGATGAAGTTCAGGGAGAAGGGCGTTGCATTCCGGGCGGAAAATTCAGATTAGGTGTTGCATAATCGGAATTTGTACGTATATTTGCATTCCCGTTCGGGGAATGCTTTCGGGAGCATAGCTCAGTTGGTTTAGAGCGTCTGCCTTACAAGCAGAGGGTCGGGGG
>CAVECU010000089.1:0-6187 GCA_963614015.1 uncultured Eubacteriales bacterium | reverse complement strand
ACAAGGCCCAGATGCTGAAATACAACGCTGATGCCGCCTATTATCACGTGGATGAGATGCTTCGGGAGCCTTTCTACAGGGCTGCCGGCAAGTGGCGCAGGCCTGAGGCCGGTGTGATAGTGTCCACTATTTCCGAACCTCCTTACAAGGGGATGGATGTGGTTCTCCGGACTGCCGCGATGCTGAAGCGCCGCTATGGTCTTTCGTTGAGATGGATAGTCTTCGGCAATGTGGATGCTCCGTTCTTCGAGGCCTTTACAGGGATATCGTGTGATTCCTGCGGGGTTGAGGCGGCGGGTGTGGCTGATGCGGAGACGATAGCCGCTGCTCTTGAAAGGGCGTCTGTCTATGTGCATCCGTCTTATTGCGAAAACAGCCCCAACAGCCTGTGTGAGGCCCAGATTGTCGGCACTCCCATAGTGGCCTCGAATGTCGGCGGCATATCGTCTCTCGTGGAGGATTCGGTCACGGGCTTTCTTGCCGAGGCCGGAGATCCGGCTGATTTCGCTGCCAAGATACACGCCCTGCTGTCATCGGCGGCGCTTTCTGAGAAGATTTCGGCGCAGGCTGTCAGGGCCGCTTCCCGCCGTCACGACAAGTCTGTCATTACGAATTCGCTTATCGGTGTGTATAAGAAGCTGTTTTGAAATAATTCCTCTCTTTTCTTACACGGCCTTTCCGGCCATTTTCATCTTTGTCATCGGTCACGTAGCCACCGCTACGCTCCCTCTTCCAAAGCCGAAACTGCCTCGAAAATTCCGCATAATAAAATTCGGGAACCATTTCAAAACAGCTTCTGAGAAGGTGATGGAAAAGTCTGTCTGACTTTTCGGCCGCCTTCCCGGCGGTCTTCAGTCCCGGCCGTTTGATTCCTTGAGTGAAATCCGTATATTTGTACGATTTATCTAAAAGAATTGTTTTTATGGCACTGGTTGACATAATCAAGAAAGTCTTCGGGACCAAGTCCGACAGAGATATGCGCAAGGTGAGACCTGTCCTTGAGAAGGTTCTGGCGGCGTACGATGAGATAGACAAGCTCTCCGCAGATGAGCTCCGCGCAAGGTCCGAGGCGTTGAAAGTCCGGATACGCGAAGTGGAGGCTCCTTTCGAGAAGCGTATCTCCGAGATAAAAGACGAGCTGGAGACGGATATTCCCATAAGCGAGAAAGAGAAGCTTGCGACCGAGTCTGACAAGCTTGTCAAAGATGAAGATGCGGCCATAGAGGCGATTCTCGAAGAGATTCTGCCCGAGGCGTTCGCGATAATGAAATCTACGGCCCGCCGTTTTGCTCAGAATCCTGTAATAGAGGTGACTGCCGGCGAGTTTGACCGCAAGTTGAGCGTCGCTCACGATTTCGTGAAAATAGACGGAGACAAGGCCCTGTGGCAGAATCATTGGGTCGCAGGCGGCAACGAGACCGTATGGGACATGGTGCACTACGATGTGCAGCTCATCGGTGGCATAATTCTGCATCAGGGAAAGATCGCCGAGATGGCGACAGGAGAGGGAAAGACTCTTGTAGCAACGCTTCCGGTGTTCCTCAATGCCTTGGCCGGCAAGGGAGTGCACGTCGTGACGGTGAACGACTACCTCTCCAAGCGAGATTCGGAGTGGATGGGCCCGCTCTATATGTTCCACGGCCTCTCCGTGGACTGCATCGACAAGCATGAGCCCAACAGCGACGCACGCCGCCGGGCGTATGAGTGCGACATTACGTTCGGAACCAACAATGAGTTCGGCTTCGACTATCTCAGGGACAATATGGCTTCCCGGATGGGGGACCTCGTGCAGCGCAAGCATCATTACGCCATAGTCGATGAGGTCGATTCCGTCCTTATCGATGACGCCAGGACTCCGCTCATCATATCCGGTCCGGTGGCCAAGTCTCAGGATGACGAGCTGTACAAGAATTTCAGGCCATATGTCGAGAAACTGTACACCAGCCAGCGCGCTCTCATAACCAAGACGCTCAACGATGCCAAGAAGGCCATCGCCTCCGGAGACGAGAACGAAGGCGCCAAGCTGCTCTACCGCTGTCACAAGGGTCTGCCTAAGTATCAGCCTCTCATCAAGTTCCTCAGCGAACCGGGCATGAAGCAGCTGATGCAGAAGGCGGAGAACTTCTATATGCAGGACAATGAGCGGCAGATGCCGGAAGTCACCGACCCTCTGTTCTTCGTCATAAACGAGCAGCAGCATTCGGTGGATATGACGGACAAGGGGCACGATATGCTGGCCTCCGAGGTGTCCGACCCGGATTTCTTCGTTCTCCCGGATGTGGGCTCCAAGGTGGCCGACATAGAGAAGAGCCAGGAGTCCGAATCGGAGAAGCGGCAGCGGAAAGATGCCGTGATGGAGGACTTCTCCGTCAAGAGCGAGCGTGTACACGCAATGCTCCAGCTTCTCAAGGCCTATTCGATGTTCGAGAAGGATGTGGACTACATCATCGTGGACGGCAAGGTCAAGATCGTGGACGAGCAGACCGGACGAATAATGGAAGGCCGCCGATGGAGCGACGGACTGCATCAGGCCGTGGAGGCCAAGGAAAACGTGGAAGTCGAGGCCGCAACCCAGACTTTTGCGACCATCACTCTGCAGAACTACTTCAGGATGTATCACAAGCTTGCCGGAATGACCGGTACCGCCGAGACTGAAGCCGGCGAGTTTTGGTCCATCTACAAGCTTGATGTCGTCGTCATCCCGACCAACCGTCCTGTCATCAGGAAAGACGAGGATGACATCATATACAAGACCAAGAAAGCCAAATATGCCGCAGTGATCAACCGCGTTGCGGAGCTCCGTGACGCCGGCAGGCCTGTGCTTGTGGGTACGACAGATGTGGAGACTTCCGAGCTGCTCAGCAGGATGCTGAAGATGCGCGGGATCCCTCACAACGTCCTCAATGCCAAGCAGTTCGCCCGCGAGGCCGAGATTGTGGCACAGGCAGGTCAGTCAAGCACCGTCACCATCGCCACCAATATGGCCGGACGAGGAACCGACATCAAGCTCTCGCCGGAAGTGAAGAAGGCGGGCGGTCTGGCGATCATCGGTACGGAGCGGCACGACAGCCGCCGTGTGGACCGTCAGCTCCGGGGACGTGCCGGCAGACAGGGAGACCCGGGCTCATCCACTTTCTATGTATCTCTGGAAGACAAGCTTATGAGGCTTTTCGGCGGTGAGAGGCTGGCTTCCGTAGTGGACAAGCTCGGTATGACCGAGGAGGATTCGCTTGAGAGCCGTATGCTGTCCAGCAACATCGAGAAAGCCCAGAGAAAGGTCGAGGAGAACAACTTCGGTATCCGCAAGAGACTGCTCGAGTACGATGACGTGATGAATTATCAGCGCGAGGCCATATATTCGAGGCGGCGCAATGCGATGTCCGGCGAACGTATCGAGATCGATGTGATGAACATGATGATAGATGCGGCAGAGGTCATTGTGGACAAGTCCGCGGGTATGGGTTATGAAGAATTCTCATCTTACTTGATGGCGCAGCTCTCCATTGACCCGGGATTTGATGAGGCATTCTATTCCAATGCGAAGTCTGCGGAGCTCAAGGACAAGCTGTGCGCCCATATGAAGGAAGCCTACGACAGGAGGATGGAGGCCATGGTGGCCAAAGTCTATCCGTTCATAAAGGATGTCTATGAGAAGCAGGGCGAGAGATGGCAGAACATAGCTGTCCCGATCACGGATGGACGCAAGGTGCTCAATCTCGCCGTCAATCTGAAGAAGGCGTACGAGACTGGAGGAAAGGAGCTTTCCAAGACGCTCAGCAAGACGATAATCCTCTACCAGATAGACGAGCACTGGAAGCAGCAGCTTCGTGATATGGATGACCTGCGCCAGTCCGTGCAGAATGCCGCCTACGAGCAGAAAGATCCGCTTGTGATCTATAAGCTTGAGAGTTACAACCTCTTTGCGGCGATGCTTGAGGCTCTGGACAAGGACGTGCTTTCGTTCCTTCTCCGTGCCGCAATCTTCCTGAAGGAGCCGGATGAGGCTCAGCAGGCGAGGGAAACTCAGCAGAGGACCGATATGAGCAGGATGAATACAAGTCACGGTGACTTGAGCACCAATTCATCGCAGCCCAAGTCCAGGATGCCTGTGCATATCGAAAAGAGGGTCGGCAGGAATGACCCTTGCCCTTGCGGCTCCGGGTTGAAGTACAAGAATTGCCACGGCAAGGGACTTGTATAGCGAAAAGAGGTCGCAGGTACACCTTATTTATTTCAAAACAGCTTCTAAAAAATGAGCAATAACAAATCCGCTGCACAGGCTGTGAACGTCAACGAAATCAGCCGCATTTCCACCGGGTCGGTGGTGAAGGGCGAGATATCCTCGCCGAGCGACATCAGGATCGACGGCCTGTTCGAGGGCAAAATCTACTGCAAGGGACGGGTCGTCATCGGCGAGAAAGCCGAGGTGAAAGGCGATATCGTCTGCGAGAATGTCGATTTCTGGGGAAAGATCACCGGAAGCTTGTTCGTCAATGACACATTGACCCTCAAAGATACTTGTCAGGTGGACGGTGACGTGCATGTCAAGAGACTCGCAGTCGAGCTCGGAGCCAAATTCAACGGGGCCTGCAAAATGCTGCAGGACGGTGAGTTTGAAAAACTGACGAAGGCTGATGGTGAATAGTTGCCATCAGCCTTCTTAACCCCCCCCCTCCGGTTAGCGGCGGCCGTACCTGGCCCTCAGTTTCCCGATCATATCCGCAGTCATTCCGTCAAGATCATATTCCGGCTTCCAGTCCCATTCGCTTCTGGCGCAGCTGTCATCCATGCTGTCCGGCCAGCTGTCTGCTATGCTCTGCTTCAAAGGATCCGGACAGTAGTCCATTTCGAAATCCGGAATCACTTTCCTGATGGCCTCGAAAATCGTTTCGGGGGCGAAGCTCATCGATGCGATATTGAACGCGTTGCGGTGTATGAGCCTTGTCGGATCGGCTTCCATCAGCTTGATGGCTCCGTTGAGGGCGTCAGGCATGTACATCATGTCCATCAGTGTTCCCGCTTTCAGAGGACACGTGAACTTCTCGCCTTTCACGGCTGCATAGTAGATATCCACGGCATAGTCGGTGGTGCCTCCTCCCGGAAGGGTGACATTGGATATCAGTCCGGGGAAACGTACCGATCTGGTGTCCACTCCATATTTGTGGAAATAGTAGTCGCTCAGAAGTTCGGTGGTGACTTTTGTCACTCCGTACATCGTGCGCGGTCTCTGAATGGTGTCCTGCGGCGTCCCCACATGCGGCGTCTCCGGTCCGAAAGAACCTATGGAGCTCGGCGTGAACACTGCGCATCCGTGCTCTCTGGCGACTTCCAGCACGTTCCACAGGCCGTCGATTCCGATTTTCCATGCCAGCGCGGGCTTGGACTCGGCGACGACTGACAGCAGAGCCGCAAGATTGTAGATCGCGTCAATGTCATATTTCCTGACAATTTCGGCGACCGCCGCTCCGTCGGTGACATCCGCAACTTCGCACGGACCGGACTCCAGAAGCTCTCCCTTGGGCTCGCTTCCATGTATATACCCGGCTACAACGTGGTCATAGCCATATCTCTTGCGAAGTTCCATCGTGAGCTCCGAACCTATCTGTCCGGTGGCTCCTATTATAAGGATGTTTTTCATTTCAAAAAAGATGGCGGTGTCAGTCATCCGTACCTGCGGGAAGCGTACGCATCGGGTCAGTCCCGGACGTGCCTGAACGGGCGCACAAAAGTAAATATTATCTCGGAATATCGGAACAGATTGCCGCCGGAATTGATGACAATCCGTTACCGATTCCGCCGCAATCGTATTGATTTCTGCTGAAAAAACGCTTATTTTGTAATAGAATTTCAGGCCGGTAGGCCCCATAAGACAGGAAGGCTCATAAGAAAAGACGAATCAATTCAAAACAACTTCTATATGTACGGAAAGATGAAAGACCATCTCAGCAAGACTCTCGCTGAGATCCGGGAGGCGGGCCTCTACAAGGAGGAACGCCTTATCGAGAGTCCCCAGGCCGCAGCCATACAAGTGGCGGGCAAGGAAGTTCTCAATTTCTGCGCCAACAATTATCTCGGCCTGGCGGATGATCCGAGGCTGGCGAAGGCTTCTGCCGCGATGATGGCGGAACGCGGATTCGGGATGGCTTCCGTGCGTTTCATATGCGGTACTCAGGACATACACAAGCGG
>CAVECU010000088.1:0-6244 GCA_963614015.1 uncultured Eubacteriales bacterium | reverse complement strand
GCTGTTTTGAAATGGTTCCCGAATTTTATTATGCGGAATTTTCGAGGCAGTTTCAGCTTTATTCTCCTCTATAGAGATAAAGCGCCTCCACGGCCGTCAGCGCCGCCGTCTCCGTCCGCAGTCTGGACGGGCCGAGGTGTACGGGGACGAATCCCGCCGCCGCCGCCATCTTCGCCTCCTCTCCGGAGAAATCCCCTTCGGGGCCTATCAGCACGATGACTTCCTCCGCATCGGAAGACTCCAGCGCCGCCCTGACGGATATTCTCGGTACTGCCTCATCTTCAAAGCAATAGGCGATAAGCTTGAGCGCGTCTGTCTCTGCGGCGGACCGGATGAACGAGGCCACGGAACACGGCTCGTCACAAGATGGTATCTGCGCTTTCAACGACTGCTTGGCCGCAGAAAGAAGTATCTTGCGCAGCCTGTCAGTCCGCAGCACCTTCCGCTCGGAATGCTCGCCTATCACCGGACACAGCCTGTCAATCCCGACTTCGGTTGCCTTCTCGGCGAACCATTCGTAGCGGTCGATATTCTTGGTGGGGCAGACAGCCATCACGAGACGGTATGGATGACCGCCCCAGCCGCCGTGCTCCGCGAGGATCCGGGCCTGCGCGCATTTGGAAGAATCATCGGTCAGTACGCACTCATACATGGTCCCGCGCCCGTCTATGATGTTGACGTGGTCCCCCGCGCGATGCCTCAGCACTCTCACGCAATGGGCGGACTCCTCTTCCCCGAGGGAGCAGATGCCGCCGGCGATGTTGTCAGTCCAGAAGATCTCCATTATTCCCTTATGATGGTAATGCGTCCGTCCATCTCCACCTTGATTATCTGGGAGGACTGACCTGTCGCCCCCGCCTGGAGAGATGACGGGACAGTGTAGTCCACCGCGCTGCGTACAGCCTCGGAGATGTCCGCGAACTTTGCAGGGGCAGGCTCGCCGGAGATATTGGCAGACGTGGAGACTATCGGCCTTCCAAGCTTGAATATCAGCTCCTTGCAGAAGTCCATATTAGGGATCCGTATCCCCACGGTGAAGTCTTCCGCCACGGCGTTGTATGCAAGGAAATGCTTGTCCGCCACCGGAGTCTCGCCTTCGGCAGGCTTCTTTCCGCAGATCGCTCCCGGATAGATGAGCGTCATCGGCCTGTCATTGACCTCGACAAGCTGGATGGCAATGTCCGGTATCTCCTTCACATAGCGGCAGATCATATCCATATCCGAAGACAGTAGCACAAGCGCCTTGCTGTCGGAGCGGTGCTTGATCTCATATATCCTCGCCACGGCGGCTGGATTTGTGGCATCACAGCCCAGCCCCCAGACAGTATCTGTCGGATAGAGGATCACGCCTCCGTCCCGGAGCACTTTCAGAGTCTCCGCCAGGACTTCTTTGTATTTGACTTCATTCATGATTATTTGGAATCTTGTTTCTCGTTCATATCTATCACCGCCACAACAGGATAGTGATCCGAATACCTCTTGTGGACAATCTCGTGGGACACCGCCCGGAACCGTTCCGGGAAAAGCACATAGTCTATCCGCAGAAGGGGCCGGAGCTTGGAGAACGTGGCTCCGGAGCCGTGCCCGGCTTCCACAAACGAGTCCTTGCGCGAGCGGCTGAGCCTGTAGTAGGTATAGGACATCGGCGTGTCATTGAAATCGCCCGTCACGACCGCGTCTTCCGGACAGCCCTCAATATCTTTCAGCACCGCCTCCACCTGATGCGGACGCCTGGATATGGAGCGTCTCATCTTCTCTTCCGTGTCACGGAATGTCTTGCGGTAGTCTTTCTCAAGAGACTTGGCAAGACGGGTCAAAGAGATATTGTAACTCTCAAGGTGACAGTTGTATACCCGGAGCATGGTGCCGTTTATGCGGTAGTCCGCGTAGAGCGCCATATTGGCGCTGCGGTCAAACTTTATCCTTCCCTTCGACACTGCGGGATAACGGCTGAGTATCACGTTGCCGGAAGCGCCGCCGCCGTCTTCCGCCACATAATATCTGACATCATATCCCTTCATCTTCGAAGAGAAGAATGCGTTTATCCGGCCGGCATCCCGGATATAAAACTCCTGCAGGCAGATGATGTCCGCATCCTGAGCCCGGAGAAATGCCATCACGGAATCCGCGCAAGCCATTCTGGACACCCCATCGTCCTGCGACAGGGCGAACCTGCCGACATTGTATGAAATTATCTTCAGCCCGCCCGCAGCATCCCCGGCAGGAAACCCATTGTCCGAAAAACGGAAATATTTCCCGGACATGAACATCGCCGGAAGCAACGCCGCAAGAGGTATGAGCGCCGCCCCGGACCGCCTCATCGCAGCCCACAAGAACAGCACGGCATTGAAAATCAGCAAAGGGACGAACAGCAGGCCGAAAATGGTCATCACCCAGGCCTTGGCCGGATTGACATATATCGACAGATAGCTGAGCACGAGCAGCCCTGCGGAGATTGTCATCAATGTCCGTGACGTGATGCCGAAAAACAGGCTGCCGAGCGTTTTAGCCTTCCGTCTCATTTTCTGGAAGATATTGTGAACCGTCCTTTCGTGTCTCTCCCGCGGCTTTTCCGGATCTCTCTAATAGATGCGCCCCCGTCTGCGCCACCACAGGATGAGCAGCCATCCGAACAGCATGCCGCCGAGATGGGCGAAATGCGCCACTCCGTCACTCGAGCCGAACACTCCGGTAAACAGCTCGATGCCTGCGAATATGACTGCAAACCATTTGGCTTTGAGAGATATAGGTGGGAATATCAGTGTCAGGACAGACTCAGGATAGAGCATCGCATATCCGATCAAGACGCCATAGATGGCTCCGGACGCGCCCACAGTAGGCGTTGAAAGCAGATGCCTGTAGCTTATCGAGCCTGCAAGCGACCCGTCCGACAGAAACGACATAGCCTGAAGACATTCCACTCCCGTGTGCAGAGCCGCCGCGCCAAGTCCCGTCACGAAATAGAAAACGAGGAACCGCTTGGTCCCGAGGCTTCTTTCGAGAACAGACCCGAACAGCAGCAGAGTGTACATATTGAAGAATATGTGCCAGAAGCCGCCGTGCATGAACATATGCGTCACTATCTGCCACGGCCTGAACAGCTGCGAGCCCGGATAGAACAGCGCAAAGTTCCTGACCATGAAGTCTTCGTTGATCAATGTCGCCACGAACAGCAGCACGTTGATCATGATGATGTTCCTTGTGGCCGGCGGAATGCTGTCAAGAAATCCGCCGCTTCTGTAATATCCTCCCTCGTAATATCCCATTTCTCAAAAATCTTTTTGAATTAGAAGCTGTGCTAAAATTTCTTCTCCACTTCATCCGGTGACATCACCGCCATTATCTTCTTCCCTCCGCTGGTGTACTCGGGGTTGGAAGTGGAAAAAAGCGTATCTATCAGTTTCTTCGCCTGTCCGGAGCTTTCGATGTCGCCTCCGGATGCCGCACCTATCCTCGCGAACTTCTCAGCCATGGACGATTCCATCATGCCGGGGAGAGAGCCGTGATCTTCGGTGAGAATCATCAGAACATCAGCCATCGCGCTCTCCACACTGCTCTGATCCACTTTGAATCCTTCAGGCATCCCGTTGACGACTATGGTGTCGAGGCCGAACGGTGCTATGTCGAAGCCGAGGGAGCCGAGCAGTTCCTGATGCTCGTCGAAAATGAGCCTGTTGTCCGCCCCGACGACCACCTGCACCGGGAACAGCGCTGTCTGGCAGACGTGTCCGCCGTTTTTGAGCGCATTCAGGAAGCGGTCATACAGGATGCGCTCCTCCGCTCTCCTGATATTGACAAGCAGCAACCCGTCCTTTGCGGTCGTCACTATATATTTCTTTTTGAGGACAATGACTGACGGCAGCGCGATCTCCTTGTCCTCAAACAGCTTGCCGTAATCATCCCTCCTGTCCACATATCCGCCCGTCTGCGGATAGCGCAGCCCGCCCGCAGCGTCAGCTGACGTGCCCGTGTCCCCGGAGGGCGATGCGGATGAGGGTTCAAACGGATTGTAACTGCTGTCGAAGTCAGCTTCCGGACGTACCGGGTCGGGACGGAATTTGCTGAAATCGCTGCTGAACGCGGGCAGCTCGGGCATATTGTCCGCATCGAAATCAATGCTCGCCCCGAACGAATTGCGTCCGAGAGCTTCTCTGATGCAGGCATATATTATCTGGAACAGCACGCTGTCATCCTCGAACTTGATCTCCGTCTTCTCCGGATGGATATTGACGTCTATCGTATGCGGATCGACTTCGATATATATGAAATAGGCCGGCGTGGTCCCCTGCGGAAGCATATTCTCATAAGCCTTCATCACCGCCTTGTGGAAATAGGGACTCTTGAAAAATCTTCCGTTGACAAACAGGAACTGGTTGCCGAGAGTCTTCCGCGCAGTGTCCGGGCGTCCGACAAAGCCGCTGAGCCGGGCCACAGTCGTCTCCGCGGAAATATCCACCACCTGACTGACAACGCCCTTGCCAAGCAGATCCTGAATCCTGAACTTCAACGACTTGGCAGGCCTGAGCGAATATATCTCCCTTTCTCCGGAAAACAGGCTGAATCCTGTCTCGGGACGAGTGAGAGCCACCCGTGTGAACTCGTCTATGATATGACGGAGCTCCACGTTGTCCGACTTGAGGAACTTGCGCCTTGCCGGCACATTGTAGAACAGATTACGTACGGCGAAATTGGTGCCCTCCGGAGTGGAGACTTCGTCCGTGGACAAGTGCCTGGAGCCTGCGAACTCCACCTGGCAGCCGACATCCTCCCCTCTCTGCCGTGTCTTCAACGTCACCTCGGCCACGGCCGCTATGGAGGCCAGAGCCTCGCCCCTGAATCCGAATGTCACTATGTCCGACAGATCTTCGGCAGTGGCGATCTTGGATGTGGCGTGGCGCTCGAAACAAAGCACGGCCTCATCGGGACTCATTCCGCAACCGTTGTCTATGACCTGTATAAGAGTCCTGCCGGCATCCGCCACTCTGACAGTGACCTGCGAGGCACCTGCGTCCACCGCATTTTCCATCAGCTCCTTCACTACGGAAGCGGGGCGCCGGACGACTTCCCCGGCAGCTATCAGATTGGCGATATTGGCAGGTAATATCCTGATGTCCATAGGGCTACAGCAACGAGTAGAACTTCGTTATGTATATCATCACCACTACAAGGAGTATGACACCCACAACCGTTATGACCTTCTGCGCCTTGTTGCTGCCGCTCTTCTTGGGGCCGTCTCTGAAAGCTCCGCTCAGATACGCGCCGGGGATATACGGAGCATCCTTATGCTCCATCGAACCGTCGACTTTCCCGAACTTCTGCTTGAGCTCGTCCTTTTCCCGGTCGTAATATATGGGCTTGTAGTTGAACACTCTGTGTTCGTTGTCCCCGAACCATCCGAATGATGCCATAATATCGCTGCTTTTGTCCGGAGACGGACAGGCCGCCTGTGCACATCACGCCCCGGAGTACAAGAAGCAAATTTAGCATTTTTATTCGAAAGCCATTTTGAAATGGTTCCCGAATTTGTCATTCGCGTTCCTTTCGGCTATTTTTGCGATATGAAAAATGATTCACTTTCAGCTTGTCCATTCCGCGTGGGGAACGGCTACGATGTACATCAGATAGCCGAGGGCATCCCGATGTGGCTCGGCGGGGTGCGGATAGCCTCGCCGACAGGCTTCGTAGCCCATTCCGACGGTGATGTCGCCATCCACGCGCTCTGCGACGCACTGCTCGGAAGCCTTGCTCTCGGTGACATAGGAAAGCACTTTCCGGACACTTCGGACAAGTGGAAAGGGGCTGACAGCAAGATGCTTCTGCACAAGGTGGTATCTCTCGTGCGGGAGCATGGATTCGCGGTGGGCAACGCCGACATCACCATAGCTCTGCAGGCGCCGAAGATAGGGAAATATACTGAAGATATGCGCAAGACCCTTTCCGGGATTCTCGGCACGGAGGTCGGAGATGTCTCCGTCAAGGCCACGACCGGAGAGAAAATGGGTTTCGTGGGCCGCTGTGAGGGTTGCCAAGTGTGGGCCACCGTACTGATCTACAAGACATCTTCCTGCGACATCTGAGCAGCCGCCCGGGACGGGACGCCGGACAGCCGCTGCGAATTATTTCGAAACCGTTTGCATTTTTGGAAAACTGTTGTACCTTTGCAATCCCCAAGCCGGACGGCTATGGGAATATTGAGATATGGTGTAATGGTAGCACTACAGATTCTGGCTCTGTCAGTGAGGGT